>CAMPIF010000090.1 GCA_946886245.1 Ectopseudomonas composti
ATGTCGAGGCCGCCGTGCTCGGCCTGCACCCGGACGAGTTGCGCCGCCGTCGCCTGCAGGACGGCAACCTGGTCAAGCTGCGCAGTCGCCGCGGCAGCCTGATCCTGCCGGTACAGGCCGACGAGTCGGTCCGTCCCGGCCAGGCCTGGCTGCCGATGCACTGGGGCGACCGCTTCCTCAAGGGCCTGGGCACCAACGTGCTGACCCAGCCGGCCTTCGACCCGCTGTCCAAGCAGCCGGAGCTCAAGCACGCGGGGGTCGAGGTGGACAAGGTCGAGCTGCCCTGGCAACTGTTCGCCCTGGTCGAAGGCGAGGTGCAGAGCCGCTTCGAGGCCCTGCGCCCGTTGTTCGAGGAATTCGCCTACGCCAGCCTCACACCCACCGGCCGCGAACGTCCCGCCCTGCTGATTCGCGCTGCCAGCGCCGTGCCCCCCCAACCCGAGCTGCTGGCGCAGATCGACCGCCTGTTGCGCCTGAACGACGGCCCGGTGCTGGCCTATGACGACCCACGTCGCGCGGTGGGCAAGCGCGTGCGCATCGAGGATGGTCGCATCGTCAGCATCCGCCTGGCCGGCGAAACCGCCGCCAGCCAATGGCTCAGAAACCTGTGGCTGGAGGGCCAGGCCGACGCCGATCTGCGCCGCTGGCTGCTCGCCCCGGTCTCGGCACCGCCAGGCAACGCCGGTGTCACCACGCTCGCCAAGACCCTGTGCAACTGCCTGAACGTCAGCGAAAGCGCGGTACGCGCGGGTATCGGACGCGGCCTGGATCTGGATGGTCTCAAGCAGGAGCTCAAGTGCGGCACCAGCTGTGGCTCCTGTGTACCCGAAATCAAGCGCCTGCTGGCCCAACAGCCCACTGCAGTGAACGCATGAATTGATCGTACCCACGCTCTGCGTGGGTATGCAGCCCGAGACGCTCCGCGTCTCATGGGACGCAGAGCGTCCCCGAATCCGTTCCCACGCCGCAGCGTGGGAACCTGCGGCAAATGCCAGCACGTGACACGAGAGAGGTGGTGAACATGAACGCAAAAGTCTGGCTGGTTGGCGCTGGTCCCGGTGATCCCGAGCTGCTCACGCTCAAGGCGGTCAAGGCGTTGAACCAGGCCGAAATCGTGATGATCGACGATCTCGTCAACCCGGCCGTGCTCGAGCACTGCCGCGACGCTCGTGTCGTCTCGGTGGGCAAGCGCGGCGGCTGTCGCTCCACGCCGCAGGCCTTCATCCACCGCCTGATGCTGCGCTATGCACGCCAGGGCAAGTCCGTGGTGCGCCTGAAAGGCGGCGACCCGTGCATCTTCGGCCGTGGCAGCGAGGAGGCCGACTGGCTCGGCGCACATGGCATCGAGGTGGAGCTGGTCAACGGCATTACCGCCGGGCTGGCCGGCGCCACCCACTGCGGTATCCCACTGACCCTGCGCGGCGTGGCCCGTGGCGTGACTCTGGTCACCGCCCATACTCAGGATGACAGCTCACTGAACTGGCACGCGCTGGCGCAAAGCGGCACGACATTGGTCGTCTATATGGGCGTAGCCAAGCTGGCGGACATTCGCGACGGCCTGCTCGCTGGCGGCATGAGCGGCGAGATGCCGGTAGCGATGATCGAGAACGCCTCGCTGCCCGAGCAGCGCGAATGCCGCAGCCACCTCGCGACGATGCAGGACGACGCCATGGCCTTCGCTCTGAAGAGCCCGGCCATTCTGGTGATCGGCGAAGTCGCCCGTACCAGCACACAGATCGGCATGCCTCAGCGCCTGCATGCCTGACCACTTCGCGCTCCTGCGAAGTCGTTGCTTGCCCGCCGCCCCATGGCGGGCTTTTTTATTCCGGAAAAGAAAAACCCGGCCGAGGCCGGGTTTTTCTTGGAGCACCAGAAGCGTTACTGCTGGATCTGGGCTTCTACTTCAGCTTCAACGCGACGGTTGATAGCGCGACCGGAGTCGGTGGCGTTGTCAGCAACCGGACGGGTTTCACCGTAACCGGCAGTGTTCACGCGGCTACCGTCAACACCGTACTGGTTGACCAGAACTTCACGAACAGCGTTGGCACGACGCTCGGACAGTTTCTGGTTGTAAGCGTCGCTACCAACGGAGTCGGTGTGACCTTCAACGGTGGTGGTGGTCTGCGGGTACTGGTTCATGAAGTCAGCCAGGTTCTTGATGTCGCCATAGCTTTCTTCTTTGACGCGGTCTTTGTCGAAGTCGAACTTGACGTCCAACTCAACGCGAACAGCTTCCATCACCGGCTCCGGAGCGGGCTCTGGCATCGGCTCGGGCGCAGCAGCTACGACCGGGGCCGGAGCAGGCTTGCTGCCGCCACCGAAGTTCAGACCAACACCCACGCCAGCTTGCCACTCGGTGTCGCCCTGGTCGATGTTGTACAGAGCGTCGACGCCAGCACGGGCGTAGAACATTTCGGTGAAGTAGTACTTGGCACCAGCGCCAGCGATGGCCAGGGTGGAGTGGTCACGACCACCGCTGTTGGCGTCGCCGATGCTCTGGTGGCCGAAACCGGCAGAGACGTACGGACGCAGACCGACACCCGGCTGACCGAAGTGGTAGATGGCCTTCAGGTCGGTCAGGTTGCCCTTGATGTTCTTGCTGCCTTGCGAACCTTCACCGCGCAGGTCATGGTATTCGCCATAGGACAGCGCCAGCTCGACGTCGTCAGTCAGGTAGTAGCCGATGCTGCCACCGAACAGGTTGCCTTCGTTGTGCGCGTAATCACGCTGAACGTCGGTGAAGTAGCGATTGACGAAGCCCTCCACCTCGACGGCGCCTTGGCCTTGCGCCAGCGCGCCGAAGGAAGTTGCGGCAACGAGAGAGCCAATGACTACGCCCAAGGTGTTTTTTACTTTCATCCGTTAAATCCCCATCTTGGTGGTTAATAAGTCGCCGTTAATTTCAGTCGGCAACTTGTTGGCGATTTTATCAGGGTTCGCCACTCCCTTAGTGGTCGGAATGCTGAACTAAGTTTCGGAGGTTTCCGAAAATTTATCCCGCAACCGGTCCAATGCTCGCTTGTAGCGCATCTTCGTTGCGCTCAAGCCCATGTGCATGATGTCGGCAATCTCCTGAAACTCGAGCTCTGCGACAAAACGTAGCACCAGAATCTCGCGATCGATCGGGTTGACGTGAACCAACCAGCGATCCAGACCGCCTCGCTCCTCGACTTTGGGTGTCTTGTCGTCGGAAGCCTCTTCGAGCGGGTCCAAACTTAAGGCGTCAACTAATCGACGCTTGCGCCGCTCTTTTCGATACTGAGTAATGCATTCGTTGTAGGTAATGCTGTACAGCCAAGTTTTGAACTTGGATTTACCTTCAAAGTTCTTCAGACCATAGAGAACTTTGAGCATCACCTCCTGACAGACATCATCAGCATCCCTTTCGTTCCCTAAATAACGCGCACACACGTTAAATAATGTTCGCTGGTAGCGCCTCATCAGCTCTTCATAAGCACGAGTTATATGAAACAGCTCGTCGTGGGCGCGCGCCACCAGCTCTTCATCAGTGAGCTCGCGGGGGTCGTAGCGCGTGGGCAAGGGCTGGGCTTTGTTCAAAACGAGTCGGGCCGACAGTCAGGACGAAAAGCGCCCGGCAGGTCACGCCTGCCGGGCAGCGGCATAAAATAACAGATTGGCGTCAGCGACTGTTCACGCGTTGCTCGAGCATCACTCGATTTGCCACCGAGACCAGCTCACCGGTATCGGTCAACAGGGTGGTTTTCACTGTGCCAATCTCTTCGATCTGCCCTTCGACCTCACCAACCTGCACTTGTTGCCCGACCTGATACAGCTCGCGCACATAAATGCCGGCAAGAATCTGGCTGGCGATATCGCGGCTACCCAGGCCCAGCGCCAGCGCGACCGCCAAACCAACGGAGATCAGCACGATGGCGATCACGTTGTTGAGCAGGTCGGTCTTGATCTCGAGCTGGCCGATGGCCACCGAGATGCTGATGATGATCACCAGACCTTGCGCGACACGCCCCAACCCGTTCGCATACTCCAGACCGACGCCCTCGGCGGCGCCGCGCACCAGGCTGCTGACCAGTTGCGCCAGCAACACACCGGCAAGCAGCACCAAGGCAGCGCCGAAGACTTTGGGCAGGTACAGCGCCAGCACGTCGAGGGTCGCGGAAACCCGCTGCAGACCAAGCGATTCAGCGGCCGAAACCAGGAAGATCAGGAGCACGAACCAGTAGACGATCTTGCCGATCAGGGTCGATACCGGTGCGTGAATGCCGACGCGTGCCAGCAACTTGGTCAGACCGGTACCCGTCATCAGGCGGTCCAGACCGACCTTGCCGAGCAGCTTGGACAGCAGCGTGTCGAGCAACTTGGCCACGACGAAACCAAGCAGTACCAACACCAGTGCAACGAACAGGTTGGGAATGAATCCGGCAACCTTGGTCCACAATGCGGTCATCGCGGAAATCAGGCTTTGGGTCCAGGGATCGAGTTCCATTTCAGTCGGCCTTATCAGCAGAAGCAGAGGATTGGGTACGGCGCGAAACCGGCGCGACATGCGCCGAACCGTTGTTCAGGGCGATCATCAGGGCCTGCGCCCAGTGGCCTATCAGGCTGAACAGGTCACCAGCACCGACCTGGCGGTTGGCGGTCTTGAGAACGCGGTGCAGGCAGGCATCGTCGTCATGGCTGGACGGCGAGGACTTGAGCAAATCGCGTAGAGACTCTTCGAATGGGTCGTGCATGCGCACCTCACGGGATGTCACGGCTAGACGCAGTAGCCAGCGGATGAGTCACACATCACAGCCAACGCCAGCGGCGAAAAAGCAGCAGCTGACCCAGTGCCAGGAGGACCATGAGGCCGCAGGCGACGAAGAAACCAATCGGGCTTTCCGAGCCCGGAATCCCGCCGACATTGATGCCCAGAAGCCCCGTGAGGAAGGTCAGCGGCAGGAACATGCCGGTGATCACGGTGAAGCGATACATGATGCGATTCATGCGCTCACCGAGACGACGGCTTTCCGCCTCCAGGACCAGGCCGACGCGTTCGCGAATCAGCTCCAGCTCCTCCAGATAGCGGGTCAGACGGTTGTTCAGCTCGTTCCAGTAGTCACCGTCATCCTCGACGAACCAGGGCTGCCGATTACGTACCAGCTGCGCGTAGAGATCGCGCTGCGGCGCGAGAAAACGACGCAAGCTGGCCGCACGCCGACGCACCTGCAACATCAGCCCGTGATTGGGACGATAACGCTCATCGCCATCGAGGCCATCCTCCTCACCGTCGAGCAGCTCGCTCAATTCGGCGATCAGATCATCGACGCGACTGGTGAGATGGCGGGCGAGCTCCAGGAGCAATTCGGACGCCGTCTTCGGTCCCCTGCCCGCCAGCAGGTCGGCAATCAGTGCATCGGTCGCGAGCAACGGGCGCTGACGCAGGGAGATCACCCGCCGCGCATCAGCGAAGATACGCACCGACACCATGTCTTCCGGCTCGGCACCGGGATTGCGGTTGACTCCGCGCAGGAACAACAGCATCTCATCATTGGGCAGGGGCAGCAGACGCGGTCGGGTATTTTCCTCGAGCAGCAGGTTGCAGCTGAATTCATCCAGCCCGCTGTGCTCGCGCAACCAGCGCTGCGACTGCTCCTGGGCGCGATCCCAGTGCAGCCACAGGCTTTCCTGGTCGCGCAGCTGCAGCCCGTCCAGTTCCTCGGCGGTGATGCTGCGCGCACCGCCGGAGCCATCGAGCACGAAGGCATGCAGCAACGCCGAATCCTGAGCCAGCACCCGGGTTATTCCGGCATGGCCAGGGCTTGCGGGGACACGATGACGCCGTTGTTGTCGGCGTACAGGTAATCGCCCGGTTTGAACGTCACGCCGCCAAAGCTGACGGGCACATTCAGGTCGCCGATGCCGCGCTTGTCGGTCTTCATCGGATGGCTGGCCAGCGCCTGCACGCCCAGATCGGTCTGCGCGATGACGTCGACGTCACGGATGCAGCCATATACCACGATGCCTTCCCAGCCGTTTTTGGCAGCCTTCTCGGCCAGCATGTCACCGAGCAGCGCACGTCGCAGGGAGCCGCCGCCATCCACGACCAGGACCTTGCCCTGACCAGGCAGGTCGACCTGCTCCTTCACCAGCGAGTTGTCCTCATGACACTTGATGGTGACGATCTGACCGCCGAAAGAATCGCGGCCGCCGTAGTTGGCGAACATCGGCTCGACGACCTGAACCAGCTCCGGATAGGCATCGCACAGATCAGGGGTGATGTAGTGCATGACAGAACTCCTTTCGACAATGGATGAGAAGGCAGCCACCTTCATGGACCTGCTTGAGGCGGGACAATTCAGCATCGAGCCATCGCCCGAAATGAACGACGAGCACGAAGATGAGCCCGAAATGACCACCCAAAGATGATGCGTCACATCTTACCGCCAAGCCCGTGCCGAAGAAACGGCCGGGACAACCAAGCAGCGACTCAAGAACCTATAGCAGACGCCTGCTCGGCAAAACCGGCAGGCAGTTGCAGATGCTGCAACCAATATTCGGTCAAGGGCCACACCTCGCGCTGCGCCTCCTTGCTGACCAGCATTTCGATATGCCCGAAGTCGCTGGAGAAGCCGTTCTCCTTCCCCAGCAGCAAGAACTGCGACGGCGCGGCACTGCACTGCTCCAGCAGCTTGCGACAGGCCCAGGCAGGGTCCTGATGATCGGCTGCGGCCCCCACAGCCAGAATCGGCACGCGCACCTGAGCCAAGCCTGCCCACCAGTCCTGATCGGCATCGCCGAAACGCCCGAACAGCCTGAGCCAGCGCAGGGTTTCCAATGCCAGGCCGGTCGGCTCGTCTTCGGGGCCGCGCTTGAGCCGGCGCCCGGACAGGTAGGGAAGGGCACGCAGCAGCAGGCGACCGCCCCACTCCACCGGCGGCAGCTTGAGCGGCCAGTAGATGCGGCTGACCTGACTGCCGAACAATGCCGCCGAACGCACACGCGACGCTTCGAGATAACCGCCACCCAACGCTGCCGCCAGCGTCACGCCGCCGAGGGAATGACCGATCCAGTGCGCCGCTTGCCCGGTCTGCTCGATGACGAAATCGGCAATGGCTGGCAGGTCATGGCGCACGTACTGCGCCACGTGGTTGTCTCGATAGCTTTCGTTGCGCGGCGACAGGCCGTGGCCGCGCATTTCGGCGATCCACACATCGAACCCAGCGCGCGCCAGGTAAGGCCCCAGGCCAATGCCCTTGGGCGAATACCAGAAGCGTCGATTGGAAAAGCTGCCGTGCAGCAATACCACGGGCACGCCACGCTGGCCTTCCGAACCCGCGCGGCCGAGCCGGGTCAATGCCAGTTCGACACTGGAGTCAGGGCTGTTATTGGGCTTGAGAAGATAGACGTCTTCGCTGAGGTCGCCGCGCAGTTCGGCACTCATCAGGGAAACGGGGAAAAGCTCACTACTGCTTTGCATGGATCAGATGACCGCACTGGCGAGACGCCATAAAAGAATAACGACACGCATAAAAAACCGCCGGGAGCGATCTTGCATATCGCTGGCGACGGCTTGGAATGACCGGCAAAACGCGATGGACACCAAAAAGGGCGGGATCAACCCGCCCTTTCTGGATCGATCACAGACCTCAGGCAGGCTGAGTCTCAGCCAGGAAGAACCAGGTATCGAGTACCGAGTCAGGGTTCAGCGACACGCTCTCGATGCCCTGCTCCATCAGCCACTTGGCCAGATCCGGGTGGTCCGACGGACCCTGACCGCAGATGCCGATGTACTTGCCAGCCTTGTTGCAGGCGGAGATGGCATTGGCCAGCAGCTTCTTCACCGCAGGGTTACGCTCGTCGAACAGGTGAGCGACGATGCCGGAGTCACGGTCCAGGCCCAGGGTCAGCTGGGTCAGGTCGTTGGAGCCGATGGAGAAGCCGTCGAAGAACTCGAGGAACTCCTCAGCCAGGATGGCGTTGGACGGCAGCTCGCACATCATGATGACTTTAAGGCCATCCTGACCACGGGCCAGGCCGTTGCTGGCCAGCAACGCGACCACTTGCGAGGCCTCGCCCAGGGTGCGCACGAACGGCACCATGATCTCGACGTTGGTCAGCCCCATCTCGTTGCGCACCTTCTTCAGCGCGCGGCATTCCAGCTCGAAGCAGTCGCGGAAGGATTCGCTGATGTAGCGCGACGCACCACGGAAGCCCAGCATCGGGTTCTCTTCTTCCGGCTCGTACAGCTTGCCGCCGATCAGGTTGGCGTATTCGTTGGACTTGAAGTCCGACAGGCGCACGATGACTTTCTTCGGCCAGAAGGCTGCGGCCAGGGTGCTGATACCCTCGACCAGCTTCTCGACGTAGAAATCGACCGGATCACCGTAACCGGCGATGCGCTTCTCGACGCTGTCCTTGATCTCCGGCGGCAGGCTGGAGAAGTTCAGCAGCGCCTTCGGGTGCACGCCGATCATGCGGTTGATGATGAATTCCAGGCGGGCCAGGCCCACGCCTTCGTTCGGCAGCTGGGCGAAATCGAAAGCGCGATCCGGGTTGCCGACGTTCATCATGATCTTGAACGGCAGATCCGGCATGGCGTCGACCGAGTTCTTGCGAATGTCGAAGCCCAGCTCGCCCTCGAAGATGAAACCGGTATCGCCTTCGGCGCAGGACACGGTGACGCCCTGGCCATCCTTCAGCACCTGGGTGGCGTTGCCGCAGCCGACCACGGCCGGAATGCCCAGCTCACGGGCGATGATCGCCGCGTGGCAGGTGCGGCCGCCGCGGTTGGTGACGATGGCGCTGGCGCGCTTCATCACCGGTTCCCAGTCCGGATCGGTCATATCGGAGACCAGCACATCGCCCGGCTGCACCTTGTCCATTTCGGAGACGTCATGAATCACGCGCACCTTGCCGGCGCCGATGCGCTGACCGATGGCACGGCCTTCGACCAGCACGGTGCCTTTCTCTTTGAGCAGGTAGCGCTCCATAACGGTGGCGCTGGCGCGGCTTTTAACGGTTTCCGGGCGGGCCTGCACGATGTACAGCTTGCCGTCGTCACCGTCCTTGGCCCATTCGATGTCCATCGGACGGCCGTAATGTTTCTCGATGATCAGCGCCTGCCTGGCCAGTTCGCTGACCTCGGCGTCAGTGATGCAGAAACGCGCGCGCTCGGCGCGGTCGACTTCCACGGTTTTCACCGAGCGACCCGCCTTGGCTTCGTCGCCGTAGATCATCTTGATCGCCTTGCTGCCCAGGTTGCGGCGCAGGATCGCCGGACGGCCCGCCTCCAGGGTCGGCTTGTGTACGTAGAACTCGTCAGGGTTCACCGCGCCCTGCACGACGGTTTCACCGAGGCCGTAGGCACCGGTGATGAACACGACATCACGGAAACCGGACTCGGTGTCCAGGGTGAACATCACACCGGCGGTACCGGTTTCCGAACGCACCATGCGCTGCACGCCGGCAGACAGGGCAACCAGCTTGTGGTCGAAGCCCTGGTGCACGCGGTAAGCGATGGCACGGTCGTTGAAGAGGGATGCGAAGACTTCCTTGGCCGCGCGGATCACGTTGTCCACACCGCGGATATTGAGGAAGGTTTCCTGCTGGCCGGCAAAAGAGGCGTCCGGCAGGTCTTCGGCGGTGGCGGAGGAACGCACGGCCACGGCCATGTTGTCGTTACCGGCGCTCATGGTGGCGAAGGCTGCGCGGATCTGCTTGTCCAGCTCGGCCGGAAACTCGGCGTCCATTACCCACTGGCGAATCTGCGCGCCGGTCTTGGCCAGGGCGTTGACGTCATCGACGTCGAGTGCGTCAAGCGCTGCGTGGATCTGCGCATTCAGGCCGCTTTGCTCGAGAAAATCGCGGTAGGCCTGAGCCGTAGTGGCGAAACCACCGGGAACCGAGACACCGGCGCCGGCCAGGTTACTGATCATCTCGCCGAGGGATGCGTTCTTGCCCCCCACATGCTCAACATCGTGATTGCCGAGCTTATCGAGGGAAACTACGTACTCTACCAAGGTGATCTCTCCACTAACTGTATTGGAAAAGCTCAGTGGGCTGCGCAATGTCGAGCGACCGAGGTCGCGCGATTGTGGCCTTGCCCTTGTATAAGTAACAATGCCGAACCCGGTGGGCCCGGCGCAAAACGCGGCCTATCATAGCCAAGAATCGAACTCAGCTTAAGGCCTTTGGCGCAAATGAAACGAACCGCTTTCTTCATCTCCGACGGCACCGGCATCACGGCCGAAACCTTGGGCCAGAGCCTGCTCGCACAGTTCGAGAACATTCAGTTCACCAAACTGACCCGCCCTTATATCGACAGCATCGAAAAAGCGCGCGCCATGGTACAACAAATCGATGCAGCCGCCGAAAGGGACGGCGCCCGTCCGATCATCTTCGACACCATCGTCAACCGCGATATTCGTGCGATCCTCGATACCGCCAATGGTTTCATGATCGACATTTTCTCGACCTTCCTGTCGCCACTGGAGCAGGAGCTGAGCTCGCACTCCTCCTACTCGGTCGGCAAGTCGCACTCCATCGGCCAGCATTCCAACTACATGGAGCGCATCGAGGCGGTCAACTTCGCCCTCGACAACGATGATGGCGCGCGCACTCATTATTACGACAAGGCCGACCTGATCCTGGTTGGCGTATCGCGCTGCGGCAAGACGCCTACGTGCCTGTACATGGCCATGCAATACGGCATCCGCGCCGCCAACTACCCGCTGACCGAAGACGACATGGAGCGCCTGCAGCTCCCCGACTCGCTGAAAAAGTACCGCGACAAGCTATTCGGCCTGACCATCGACCCGGATCGTCTTACCGCCATCCGCCACGAGCGCAAGCCCAACAGCCGCTACGCCAGCTTCGCCCAGTGCGAGTTCGAAGTGCGCGAGGTGGAAGGCCTGTTCCGCCGCGAAAACATTGCCTTCATCAACTCCACGCATTTCTCGGTCGAGGAAATTTCGGCCAAGATCCTGGTGGAAAAAGGTGTTGAACGCCGCCTTAAATAAGCCTTTTAACTATATGTTTTAAAAGAGAAAAGTCTCGCAACTTCGAGCCTTTTCTAGCTTAGGGAATCAGAAGCTCTCGCCCGGCACCCGCACCCAGCCTTCCATCAGGATGCGCGCGCTGCGGCTCATCACGGCCTTGGTCACCGTCCACTGACCGTCGACCCGTTTGGCCTGGGCACCGACACGCAAGGTGCCGGATGGATGGCCGAAACGCACGGCCTCACGCGCGCCGCCGCCAGCGGCCAGGCTGACCAGCGTGCCCGGAATCGCCGCCGCCGTGCCGATGGCCACGGCGCAGGTGCCCATCATCGCGTGGTGCAGCTTGCCCAT
>CAMPIF010000091.1 GCA_946886245.1 Ectopseudomonas composti
ACCAGCGGCAACGGCAGCGGCTGACTGGCACCCGCGAACTCGATAGCTGGCGCGCGATTTTCCGTAGCAGGCGCTTGCGCCGGCTCTTCAGCTTCTACAGCCGGCGCGGAAGACTGCAAAGGCAGCGACGCGTTGCTGGCCACCGGCGCAGGCGGGGCAGATTCGCGCCCCTGCATGAACCAGGCAGCGGCGACACCTAGCAAGACGACGGCCAGCGCCAACAGATGCTTCTTCGGCAGGGCAAAACCACCCCCCACGCCACGCCCAGCCGAGCGCTGCGCGAGCATCTGCTCGACCAGCAGCTCACGCGCCTCCTGATTGATTGCCCCAGGCCAACCCTGAGCGCGGACATGAATGTCCTCGATCTGCTCTTCGCTCAACAGATCAATACCCTGACCAGCGCCCTCGAGCCGCTGCGCCAGGTAATCGCGCGTTTCCTCTTCGGCGTACGGCTGAAGCTCGATCGCGTGATAGCACTCCTCACCGCCCGCCAGCGCCTCCAGCCGTGCCAGCAGGTCCTGCGTGGCAAACAGGAAGCTGTGCGGCCGCCCCACGGCATTGCCCGCCGCAAGCGCCAGGACGCCCTTCAGTGCCGCGTCATCCAGCTGATCAGCGTCGTCGACCAAGAGATAAACCTCCTGCCCGGTCAACGCCAGCTGCCCCACCTGCGCGAGAATCGAACGCACATCGGCCTGAGCAATGGACAATCCCTGAGCGACCTGGCGCAGCAGTGCCTCGCTACCGGTGACGCCCTGCGCAACGACAATGCTCTGCACCGCCTGCTTGTTGGTACTGGCAACCAATGCCTGACGCAGCAGAGTCTTGCCACTACCTTCGGGACCGACCACTGCCAGCAACAGCTGACTGTAACGCGCAAGGTGATGCAATTGCCCCAGCACCGGCTTTCTCTGTGCCGGGAAGAACTTGAAGCCAGGCACTCGTGGCGCAAAGGGGTCGTGACTGAACTGGTAATGCGCCAGGAAAGCTTCGTCAGCATGCAAACTGGTCATGGATCACTCTTCAAGAGTTGGACGACTGAGCCAGCGCTACGTAATCGCTACGCAGCGTGGCGTCGAGAATTTCACGCGGGTAGTCGGCAGTCACTACAGCCTCACCCAAACGCTTGAGCAACACGAGACGCAGCCGACCATCGAGTACTTTCTTGTCCACCGCCATATGCTCGAGGAACTGCGCAGGCGTCATATCCTGCGGCGGCACCACTGGCAGCCCGGCGGCCTGCAACAGGCGCACACCTCGGTCTCGATCGGCCGCCGACAGCCAGCCCAGACGATGGGACATCTCCAACGCCATCACCGTTCCGGCGGCAACCGCTTCGCCGTGCAGCCACACGCCATAGCCCTGCTCGGTCTCGATGGCGTGGCCAAAGGTGTGACCAAGATTGAGAGTGGCACGCACGCCCGACTCACGCTCGTCCGCAGCGACGACACGCGCCTTGGCCGCACAGGATCGCTCGATAGCTTCGGTAAGCGCCTGCTGATCGAGCGCACGCAAGGCCGGCATATTCTGCTCCAGCCATGCCAGGAAAGGCTCGTCGCAGATCAGGCCATACTTGATGACCTCGGCAAGGCCAGCCGACAATTCACGAGCGGGCAAGGTATTCAGGCTGCTGGTATCGATCAGCACGGCCTTGGGCTGGTAGAAGGCCCCCACCATGTTCTTGCCTAACGGATGATTGATGCCGGTCTTGCCGCCCACCGACGAATCGACCTGAGAAAGCAGGGTCGTCGGAACCTGGATGAAATCGACGCCACGCTGGTAACAGGCCGCAGCAAAGCCCGCCATATCACCAATCACACCGCCACCGAGCGCCACGACAGTGGTGCGGCGATCATGTCGAGCACTCAGCAGACCATCGAAGATCAGTTGCAAGGTTTCCCAGTTCTTGAACGCCTCGCCGTCGGGCAACACCACGGAGGTGACGCTGTAGCCTTGGAGCACTTGCAGCAGCGCTTGCAGATACAGCGGGGCGACGGTGTCATTGGTGACGATCGCCACCTGCCGCCCGGCTATGTGCTGCGCGAGCAGTTCAGGACGGGACAACAGCCCCTGACCGATATAAATGGGATAGCTGCGTTCAGCGAGATCGACGCGAAGAGTCTGCATGAGGCCCCCAGGATAAAAAGGCCACTAGGATAGCGCAGTTCGCCCCGCGCTTTAACGGGGCGACAAGGCCTCCAGGCGCGACAGAATTTCCTGAACCACCATACGCGGCGGACGCTCGTCCGTCTCGATGATGATATCGGCGACCTCTCGATACAGAGGATCACGCATGGCCATCAGATCCTTCAGCACCTGGGCCGGATTGGCCGTGCGCAATAACGGACGATTGCGATCACGCGACGTGCGGTCGATCTGCTGCTCCACCGAAGTATGCAGGTAGACGACTCGCCCGCCAGCATGCAGAGCCTGGCGATTCTCCGGACGCATGACCGCCCCGCCACCAGTGGCCAACACAAGACCATCCTGCATCGAAAGCTCGGCGATCACCGCCCGCTCCCGCTCACGAAAGCCCTGCTCACCCTCGACATCGAAAATCCAGGGTATATCGGCACCGGTACGCTGCTCGATCTCCTTGTCGGAGTCCTTGAAAGACAAACGCAGTTCTTTTGCAAGCAAACGCCCGATGGTGCTCTTTCCAGCTCCCATCGGGCCCACGAGGATTACATTCCGCACTTAGGTCATCGGTTCACGGCAATGGCTTGGTTGTTCATGATGCGCGGAGTGATGAAAACCAGCAACTCGGCTTTGTTGTCCCGAACGATGTCTCGACGGAACACACGCCCCACGAACGGCAGATCACCCAAAAATGGCACCTTCTCGACCGCACTCGTCTGAGTATTGGAGAACACGCCACCGATGACGATGGTTTCACCATCATTGACCAGTACCTTGGCATTGACCTCGTTCTTGTTGAGCGGAGGAACACCGTTGACCAGATTCGCGAAATCAGGAGCGTCTTTCGTGACCTTGACCTCCATGATGATGCGATTATCCGGGGTGATCTGCGGAGTGACTTCCAGCGCCAGCGCTGCCTCTTTGAAAGACGTAGTGGTCGCGCCACTCGAACTGGCCTCCTGATAAGGAACTTCCTGCCCCTTCAGGATCTTTGCCGTTTCCTTGTCAGAGGTGACCACTTTCGGCTGCGATACGATCTCGCCGTTGCCGGTTTTCTCCATGGCAGACAGCTGAAGGTCAAGAACGATGTTGCTGCCCAAATAACCTATCGCAATGCCAGATGTGCTGTTCTGCACCCCCATGTCGACGAAGGGCAAGTTGGCGAGGCCATCGTCCACCGTGGTATTACCAATGGTGTCGGTACCCAGGAACTTACGCTGCCCAGTGTCTTCATCGAAAATCTGCGCGCCATCTTTGCCACTGACGTCCCAGCGGCCATTACGCACCGACCCACCCCAACGCACGCCAAGCGCCTTGTCATAATCGACGTTGGCCTCGACGATACGCGCCTCGATCATGACCTGCCTGACCGGGATATCGAGTTGAGCGACGATGCGACGCAACTCGTCCAGTCGCTCCTGAGTCTGGTACGCGATGATGCTGTTGGTACGATCATCGACGGTGATGGAGCCACGGCTATCAGGCGTACCATCGGCGCTGGTGACCGACTGAAAGAGCTTGGCCATGTCGGTGGCCTTGGCGTAGTTCACCTGGATCAGCTCGCGGCGCAGCGGAGCAAGCTCGGCAATCTGTTTCTGCGACTCCAGCTCCTGACGCTCACGGGCAGCGATCTCGTCTGCCGGAGCCACCAGCAAGACGTTGCCAATCTGGCGCTTATCCAGGCCTTTGGTCTTCAGCACCAGGTCCAGCGCCTGATCCCAGGGCACATTCTGCAGGCGCAGGGTGATGTTGCCAGCGACAGTGTCACTCGCCACCAGGTTCAGGTCGGTAAAATCGGCGATCAACTGCAGGACCGAACGCACGTCGATGTCCTGAAAGTTGAGCGATAGTTTCTCACCGGTATAGGCGAATCGCTCAGCATTGCGACGCTCGACATCATCCTGGCTGAGCGGCTTTACGCTCAGGGTCAGTTTGTTCTCCGTCTGATAAGCCAGGTAATCGTACAAACCGACGGGTTCGATCACGATACTGGTCTTGTCTGCACTACCCGTGGCGCTGACGAACTGCACCGGTGTCGCGAAGTCCTTCACGTCCAGGCGTACGCGCAGGGATTCAGGCAGCTCGGTTTTGGCAAAGTCCAGACGAATCTTCCCACCCTGCTCCTGGATATCAGGGTTGATCGAAGCGTCGGAAAGGGTAATGACGATATTGCCCTCACCCTGCTCGCCACGCTGAAAATCGATGTTGCTGATCGCTTTCGGTTGCGGCCCGTAGGTTTTCTTGGGCGTAACCGCCGCCACGGATGCAGGCGTCGAGGCAGAGGAGCGCGCCGCAGCGGCAGAGGAATCGCCAACCAGGACATACAGGTCATTGCCCTCGACTCGGGTGCTGTATGGCGCCAGATTGGTGAGATTGACGATCAGACGGGTACGGTCCTTGGCCTCGACGATGGTGACACTACGCGCATTGCCGACGCCCAGCTCACGATTCTTGGAACCCAGCTTGTTCGATACTCCCGGCAGGTCCAGAGCGATACGCGCAGGCTGCTCGATGGTATAGCCGCGAGGAGCCGTCACAGGCTCATCGAAGGAGAGCTTCAGCTCAACTCGATCACCAGGCAAACTGGCGACATTCAAGTCCTGAAGATTGGCCGCCAGTACCGCGGGCGACAGCAGCGCCGCCAGCAGAGCGACGCTAAGACGCGAAAGAGAGCTGTTCATTTTCGTATCCCGTGTGGCAGACAGATTATTTATATTCATTTCTCACCCCGCCCCGTCAGGAGCGCTCCTTCAAGGAAAGGCTGCGTGGTCGCTCAAGCCAGCCACCTTCGCCATCTGGAACAATTTCCATAACATCGATCTTGGAGTCATCGATCACGAGAATCTTGCCGTGGTTACGCCCAAGAAAGTCACCTACTTTTACACGATGGACACCACCCGCGCCGTTAACCAGAGCGAATAACTGGCGATCATTTCTCAGCGTGCCAACCATCTCGAACGTTTCAATGTTGAACCCTTCGAGGAATTGCTTGACACGGCTTTCATCAGGCTTGATCTCTGGTGCCCCTTTCTGACGAGTGACGACATCGATTTTGACCGGGGGCTGAAAAGGGCTGCGCAAAGACGCCGCACGATAAGTGAAACTTTCATAAGGCTGAAAAGTTGGCAGCGGCTCGATAGCGCCTTTGGGCTTTGCGCGCACTTCATCCATATAGACACGCAAATCGGAAAAGTCACCACCGACACCGCACCCGGCCAGAAGAGAGAATCCCGCCACCAGAACCAAACGAGAGAAACTCATTGTTGAGCCCCCTTATCATTGTAGCGATAGGTCTTGGCCATGATCTGCATGTTCAGGCGACTGGAGCTTTCAGCACTGGCGGGCGCCAACTGAAAGTCATGCAAGGTGACGATACGCGGCAGGCTGGCAACACCACTGACGAAGGTCGCAAGGTCGTGATAACCACCGGTAACTTTGATCTGGATCGGTAATTCGATATAGAACTGCTGAGCCACTTCCGGCAACAGCTTGATCTCTTCAAACTCCAAGCCACTGCCCAAACCGGTACGGGTAATATCTTCCAGCAAACCCGGAACTTCGGTATCGCTTGGCAACTGACGCAAAAGAGCGCCAAAGGATACTTCCATCTCCTGCATCTGCTCCTTGTAGGCCTCAAGGTTCGCCGCCTGAAAAGCCTTGCTGGAGAATTGCTCCTTCAGCGTCACCTCTTCTCGCTGACGCTGCTCCAGCATGCTTTGCAGATCCTTGAGGTGAAAGTTGTAGCCCAACCCCAGAACGACAATGAGCAGTAGCAAACCAGCAATGAATTTGACCGCACCAGGCCACGACCCGACATTGTTCAGGTCGAGATCATTGACATCAATGCTGCGCAGGCTGTCCAGGGAATTCTTAATACTCATTGCGCCGCCTCCGCTTTTTCCTGATCAGGCTGCGTCTGCTGGACCGTCAGCTGAAACACATTCGCCTGATCCAGGGCCCCTGCTGTAACAGCTTTGACTTCGGTCAGATTGGGAGCGGTCAACCACTCGGAACCGTCCAGGTTACGCATCAGATTCGAGACGCGGTTATTCGATTCGGCCGCACCAATGATGGCAATGCTCTTGCCCGCCATTTTCACATCGGTGAAATACACGCCGTCCGGCAGCGTTCTCACCAACTGGTCGAATACCCGACCGATGATGGGCCGATTACCCTGCAGGTCCTGAATGATCTTCATACGCTCCAACAATTGCTGGCGACGCGTTCTCAACTCACTGATTTCCTTGATACGCGCATCGAGAACTGCGATTTCCTTCTTTATGAAGTCATTTCGCGCATTCTGGTTACTGATCGCCGCACTGAGAAATTGATCCCCCAGGAACACCAAACCAGCCGCCACAATGAGGACACCGACAAGGCTCACCAGAAACCGCTGTTTGCGCTCCTCGCGCAGCTGTTCACGCCAGGGAAGTAGGTTAATCCGCGCCATCAGTCGAAACTCCTCATCGCCAGACCACAGGCAATCATCAGTGCCGGCGCATCACTGGCCAACGCACCGGCGTTGACCTTGCTGCTCAGTGCCATATCGGCAAAGGGATTGGCCACTAGCGTCTGCGTACCGATCTTCTGCTGGATCAGCCGATCGAGATCAGGAATGGACGCGGTGCCGCCAGCCAGGAGGATGTAGTCGACATCGTTGAATTGCCCGGCGGCGAAGAAGAACTGCAGCGAACGCGAGACCTGCTGAACGACAGCTTCCTTGAACGGCTGCAAAACCTCACTGTCATAGTCATCCGGAAGACCGCCTTGCTTCTTGGCAAGACCAGCTTCCTCGACCGACAGACCGTAGCGACGCTGGATTTCCTCGGTCAGCTGCTTGCCGCCGAAAAGCTGCTCGCGGGTGTAGATGGTGCGGCCATTGTGCAGAACACTGAGCGTGGTCATCGTCGCGCCAATATCCACCACCGCGACGGTCAGCTCGTCGTGACCGCCACCCAGCTGCGCCTCCAGCAGACCGTAGGCGCGCTCGAGGGCATAGGCCTCGACGTCGACCACTTTCGCGGTAAGCCCGGCGAGCGCCAGAGCTGCCTCGCGAACCTCCACGTTCTCCTTGCGGCATGCAGCCAGCAACACCTCGACCCGCTCGGGGTTGCGTGGCGCCGGCCCCTGCACTTCGAAATCGATGGCGACTTCTTCCAGCGGGTAGGGAATGTATTGATCGGCCTCGATCTTCAGCTGGTTTTCCAAGTCGTCCTCGGAAAGACCGGCTTCCATTTCGATGGTCTTGGTGATGACAGCCGAACCCGCCACAGCAACGGCAGCCGTCTTGACGCCGCTCTTGGCCTTGGCCAACACGCGAGAGAGCGCCTGACCGACCCCCTCCAGCTCGGCGATGTTCTTCTCTACCACTGCGTTAGGTGGAAGCGGCTCGACTGAATAAGCCTCTACCTTGTAGCGGCTTCCCGAGCGACTCAGTTCGAGGAGCTTGACCGAAGTCGAGCTGATATCAATCCCCAGCAGCGTATTCGCTTTCTTAGTGAAGAGCCCTAGCACGACCGTTTTCCTATTGGCATCCGCGACTTACGGACTATTTATGTTTTTCCACATTAAATATCAGTCTTGACAGAAGCGCAAATGGCTCCCCGGGAAAAAAAACGCTTATAATGTGATCAGCTTTTCCCTTTTTGCCTCGACTCCTGCTTAACTCATTCTTTTACTTGGAATTCCGAACATTTTGATACGCCTGCTGAAGTTCATCTGGTGGTCTTGCGTTGCCGTTTTTTGTGGGCTGTTGCTCAGTTTCAGCGGCGCGTTTCTTTATCTTAGCCCGACCCTTCCGTCCGTCGAATCGCTGCGCCAGGTGCAGCTGCAGATACCTCTGCGTGTCTACAGCAGCGACGCCAAGCTGATCGCCGAGTTCGGCGAGATGCGCCGTTCGCCCATTCGCTTCGACGAGATCCCCAAGGCATTCATCAGCGCCCTGCTGGCTGCCGAAGACGATAATTTCGCCAATCATTATGGCGTCGATGTGACCAGCCTGATGCGCGCTGCCACGCAATTATTGAAAAGCGGCCAGATTCAGAGCGGTGGCAGCACCATCACCATGCAGGTGGCGAAGAATTTCTTCCTCACCAGTGAGCGCAGCTTCTCACGCAAGGCCACCGAAATTCTCCTGGCGTTGCAGATCGAGCGCGAGCTGAGCAAGGACGAAATCCTCGAGCTCTACGTCAACAAGATCTACCTCGGCCATCGTGCCTATGGCATCGAAGCGGCCGCACAGGTGTACTACGGCAAATCGATCCGCGAACTCAACCTGGCGCAGATGGCGATGATTGCCGGCCTGCCGAAAGCACCATCGCGCTACAACCCGCTGGTCAACCCGACACGGGCCAAGGAGCGCCGCGACTGGATTCTCGGCCGCCTCTACCGCCTCGGCCGCATCGACCAGGCCAGCTACGAGCAAGCATTGGCCGAAGAGGTCGACGCCCGCTATCACGTTCCGACTCCGGAACTGAGCGCTCCTTATATAGCCGAGATGGCGCGTGCGGAAATGGTCGGACGCTATGGCAGCGAGGCTTATACCGAAGGCTTCAATGTCACCACCACCGTACCCAGCCATCTGCAGGAAGCGGCCAATACCGCGCTACGTGACGGACTGATCGCCTACGACCAACGACACGGCTACCGTGGACCCGAGAGTCGCTTGCCGGGCATGACCCGCGAAACCTGGCAGGCCGAGCTGGGCAAGTACCGCAGCATCGGCGGCCTGGAACCAGCGGTGGTCACCCAGGTCGAGAAAAGCGGCATCCTGGTACTGACCCGCAACGGTGAAGAACAGGCTGTGCCGTGGGACAGCATGAAATGGGCACGCCCGTTCCTCAATACCAACAGCCTGGGCCCGCGACCACAGCAACCTGGCGATGTCGCCCAGGTCGGCGACATCGTTCGCGTGCAGCGCCAGGACGATGGCAGCCTGCGTTTCACTCAGGTTCCAGCGGCGCAGAGCGCGCTGGTTTCCCTCGACCCATACAGCGGCGCCATTGAGTCGCTGGTCGGCGGCTTCTCATTCGACCAGAGCAACTACAACCGCGCCGTGCAGGCCAAGCGCCAGCCGGGCTCGAGCTTCAAGCCCTTCATCTATAGCGCGGCACTGGATAGCGGCTACACCGCTGCAACGCTGGTCAACGATGCACCGATCATTCTCTCCGACGATTACCTGTCGCAGAAATGGCGCCCGAAGAACGACAACAACACCTTCCTCGGCCCGATTCGGATGCGTGAAGCGCTTTACAAGTCGCGCAACCTGGTTTCCATCCGCCTGCTGCAGGACATGGGGATCGACCACAGCATTCGTTACATCGAGCGCTTCGGCTTCGAGCCACAAGATCTGCCGCGCAACCTGTCGCTGGCACTCGGCACCGCCAGCCTGACCCCCATGGAAATCGCCGAGGGCTGGGCCACCTTCGCCAATGGCGGTTACAAGGTCGAGCCCTACCTGATCGAACGCATCGACGATCGCGATGGCAAACCGCTGTTCCGCGCCAACCCGGCACGCGTGCCAGGCAGCGCACCGACCGAGGAGAACGCCAGCCTTGCCGTCAACGCAACCGATGAGTTGCCGCTGGAAGAACCCAAGGTCGCCGAGCAGATCATCGACGAACGCACCGCCTACATCATGACCAGCATGCTGCAGGACGTGATCAAGCGCGGTACCGGCCGCCGCGCTATGGCCCTCGGACGTAGCGACCTGGCGGGCAAGACCGGCACGACCAACGAGTCCAAGGACAGCTGGTTCTCCGGCTATAACGCCGACCACGTGACCACCGTCTGGGCAGGCTTCGACCAGCCCGAAAGCCTGGGCCGCCACGAGTACGGCGGCACTGTCGCGCTGCCGATCTGGATGAACTACATGGGCGCGGTACTCAAGGATCGCCCCAACCATCCGCCCAAGGAACCCAAGGGCCTGCTGACGCTGCGAGTCGACCCGATCAGCGGCCGCGCTGCAGCACCTGGCACGCCGGACGCCTACTTCGAACTGTTCAAAAGCGAAGACTCGCCCCCCTCGATGAGCGAGTTCGAACCTGGCATGGGCGTTCCTGGCAGCCCGCTGCCGGCCGACGAGATGGCACCGATCGACTTGTTCTAGGGCGAGGCTCAGGCGACAGCAAGCGTTGCCTGGAGCCGAATCACAGGCAATAAAAAACCCGCCGAAGCGGGTTTTTTATTGCTCGACCGATCAGCCGTTGAACACTTCATCCACCGATTTCAGCGGATAGTGCTTCGGATAGGGCAGAGTCGCCACACCGGATTCGATGGCAGCCTTGGCCACGGCATCGCACACCACGGTGATCAGACGCTGGTCCATCGGCTTCGGAATGATGTACTCACGACCGAACGACAGCGCGATACCGCCGTAGGCGTCGCAGACGTCCTGCGGTACCGGCAGCTTGGCCAGGTCGCGCAGTGCCAGCGCTGCGGCGATCTTCATCTCTTCGTTGATGCGGGTGGCGCGCACGTCCAGAGCACCGCGGAAGATGAAGGGGAAACCCAGCACGTTGTTGACCTGGTTAGGGTAGTCGGAACGACCGGTGGCCATGATCACGTCGTTGCGCGTCTCGTGCGCCAGTTCCGGCTTGATTTCCGGGTCCGGGTTGGAGCAGGCGAAGACGATCGGGTTGGCCGCCATGCGCTTGAGATCTTCCGGGCTCAGCAGGTTGGCGCCAGACAGGCCGACGAACACATCCGCGCCGTCGAGCGCATCGGACAGGGTGCGACGATCGGTCTCGTGAGCGAACACCGCCTTGTACTGGTTCAGATCATCGCGACCAGCGTGCACCACGCCCTTGCGGTCGATCATGAAGATGTTCTCGACCTTGGCGCCCATGCTCACCAGCAGTTTCATGCAGGAGATGGCGGCAGCACCAGCGCCCAGGCAGACGATCTTCGCCTCTTCGAGGGTCTTGCCGGCGATTTCCAGGGCGTTGAGCATGCCGGCAGCGGTAACGATCGCGGTGCCGTGCTGGTCATCGTGGAATACCGGGATGTTCATGCGGTCGCGCAGCTTGCGCTCCACATAGAAGCAGTCAGGCGCCTTGATGTCTTCGAGGTTGATGCCGCCAAAGGTGGGCTCCAGCGATGCAATGATGTCGACCA
>CAMPIF010000092.1 GCA_946886245.1 Ectopseudomonas composti
GTCGACGATCAGCACCAGCTCCTCGCGGTCCAGGCTCGACTCGTAGTCGAAGGCCGCCGCGATGGGCTCGTACTGGAACGACACGTCCTTGAAACCGAGCTTGTGCGCCACGGCCACCAGGGTGTTCTGTGCGTCCTGATCGGCAGCCGGGTCGTCATCGACGAAGAACACCGGGCGGCCCAGCACCACCTCCTCGAAGGCACGTTCGGCCTGGGTTTCGGCACGCTTCTTCAGCTCGCCGATGAAGAAGCCGAGCAGGTCCTTGAACGGCAGGGCGCTGCCCAGCACGGTGGTTTCGCTCTTCAGCAGCTTGGAGCCCAGCAGGCTTTTCAGCGAGCGCATCAGGCGCCCTTCGTAGCCTTCCAGATACTCGTACAGGGCCAGGCGGCCATAGACCGGGCGGCGCTCCTCGGTGTTGAAGAAGATCACCGAGGGCATGGTGATCTTGCCGTCTTCCAGCGACAGCAAACTGTCCTGGCCGGGGCGCAGCCAGCCGACGGTGGAATTGGAGGTGCCGAAGTCGATGCCTAAGGCGCGGGCGGGCGTGGAAAAGGACATGGAGCGCAGGACCAGAGTGATTGCCGGGAAAGTGTTCTGCGTCGCCGGACGACGCCCCAGCGTGCTGCCTGAGGTGGCAGGTCACGAAACGGCCGCGCATTCTATGTCAGTGCGTGGGGTTGTCAAATGTGTGGAGCGCCGGTAGCGGTTGTTCGCTCGCCATGCGCGCCATGCGCGCCACCCAGCGGCCTTGTCAGGACGCTGGTGTGGCGCGAGGGTTGCGTCAACCGCAGCGGGCTGGCGCCGGGCGTTCAGCCGGCAATTGTCAGCGAATTTTGAAGTACTCACGGTGAAACCGTGTTTCGGGCAGGCCGCAGGCCGACCAGTCCTGCAACAGCCGGTCGCCCAGACCGAACGGGCCGCAGAACCACAGGCTGGTGTCGTCGAGGCCGCCAGTCGTCGCGCGGATTTTCTCCAGATCGAGATGGCCATCGCGCGATTGATGGATCAGGTGCAGGCGCACGCCAGCGCGCTGGCACAGGTCCGCTACACGTTTGTTCAGGGGCGATTGTTCGGGCGTACAGAAGAAGAAATGCAGGTCGCTGTCTGGCCGTTGTGCCGCCGGGTTGGCTGCCAGATGCTCCAGTCGGGAAATGAACGGCGCCACGCCTACGCCACCGCCGACCCATACCTGGGCGCCGTCGCTAGCGGCGAAGGTGAAGCGTCCATAGGGCCCTTCGAGCTGCATGCGGCTGCCGATTGCCAGTGACTGCATCAGGCGCGAGGTATCGTCACCCAGCACCTTGACGCAAAAACTGATGGTGCTCGGGTCGGTGTCGGAAGATGCGATGCTGAACGGATGCGGGTCCCGGGTGTTGGCAAAGCGCACGAAGGCAAATTGACCGGGTTTGAACCTCAGGCGGTCATCGTCCATGCGGCAGTGGATTTCCATGACGCCGTCGGCGTGGCGCACGATGTCCTGCACGCTGCCTGTGTAGTGTTTCCCGCGTTGGTCCAGACCGAACAGGATGGCCAGCGCGGCCAGGCAGCCAACCAGGGCCGCGAGCACCACCCAGGCCCCGGTCAGCGTTGGCCAGAGGGCATCCGGCAGCAGGACGATGGCGTGGAAGGTGGCGGCAATGAATACCAGCGGAAAGGCTTTGTGCAGCCGCCGAAACCAGTGGTAGGGGATGTATTTGATCAGTGCCAGCAGTACCAGCGTGATGGCGATGTAACCCAGCCACTCGCCGATGTCCTTGGCCGGGTCGCGCAAGAACTCGAAGACGCGTTCCGGGGCATTGCCTGACTTCGCCGGTCGGGTCAGCCAGCCAGCCTTGGCCATCGATTTCGGGACGATCTCCATCATCCAGTGCACGAACACCAGGACGCCGGCGCTGATGCCCAGCCATTTGTGCAGTCGATAGCTCTGGTCGAGGCCTCCGAGCAGGTCTTCCAGCCACATCGGGCGTGTGGCCAGCAGCGTGATCAAGGCCATCAATGAGTAGGCGACGATACCGCTGAGGATGATGCTGTTGCCTCGCAGCGTCCAGAAGTCGCTGCCCGGCCCCCCCTGCGCCAGCATGCTGATCAGCCAGATGGCGATAGGCAGGATCAGAGCCAGCCAGAACCAGCGCTTCATGGCATTTACCTCTAGGGCGTGAAAAGGATTGCGTGCGTCGGCCCGACGTGGGAAGCCGATTCTTGTCACGAAAATTACAACGATATCCTTCAGCGCCCTTTGAGCTGGATCAATCCCTAGTGAGGAGCGGCGGGACATTGCGCAGCCGCCATGACGGGCCTCGCCTGCGCGTCAGCGCGGCCTTTTCGACGCTGTCAGGCACTGCATCGAGCGCTCATGATCCCTTGGCGTCTTGCTGGCGGCGTTGCCATTGGCTCCACTCGAAGCCCAGCACCACCAGGAGCGAAAGCGCAAAGGGCAGCAGCAGGTAGAACACGCGGAACACGATCAAGGCAGCCAGCACGTCGGCGGCGGGAATTTCCGGCAGGGCCGCCAGGAAGGTCACTTCCAGCACGCCCAGGCCGCCCGGCGCGTGGGACAGCAGCGCCAGCGAGAAGGAGGCGAGGAACACGCCGAGCACCACCAGGTAGCCGGGGTGATTGTCGGCTGGCAGGGCGAAGTAGATGATCGCCGCCGCACAGAGCAACTCCAGCGGGCCGGCCAGCAACTGCCGAGCGACGATGGGCAGGCGCGGATATTCCACGTGCAGCTTGCCCAGGGTCCAGGGTTTGAACTGGCGCCAGGAGCCCAGCACGTAGAGACCGACCAGGCTCAGCAGCACGCTGCCAATGACCATGGAGACCAGCGGCGTGATGTTGGCGACCCGGTGGATCAGGTCGGGCTGGGCAATCAATACGCAGCCGCTGGCCAGCAGGGTGCCGAGGGCGAAGGTGAAGGAACAGAAGACGATGAGGAGGCCGATTTCCTGCGGCGTCAGGCCCTTGCTGCGGTAGGCGCGGTAACGCACCACCGCACCGGAGAATACCGAGGCACCGATGTTGTGGGCCAGGGCATAGGTGGTGAAGGAGCACAGGGTGATGAAACGCCAGGGAATCTGCTTGCCGAGGTGGGCAATGGCTATGCGGTCGTACCAGGCCAGGGCCCAATAAGCGCCCAGGGTGGCACCGGCAGCCAGCAGCCAGTTCAGATGGCTGATCGCACGCAGGCTGTCGGCGATCTCGTCGAGGGAGATGGTGCGCAACTCGCGGTAAAGCAGGAAACAGGACGCCACGACGGCGACCAGACCGATCAGGGTCCAGATCAGGTCGCTGCGTTTCAGCTTGGGTTTGGCTTCGACAACGGACACTGCAACTCCTCGCTCTACAGGCCCGGTAGGCGATCTTGCCGGCCAGGAAGCCTGTCGAGGCTAATGTTCACGACCTTGTAGGTCGGCTCGCGACGGCCGCAGACTGAGGCTGCTCTGCGCGGCGCGCTGCGCAGTATCGGCGAGGCACTGCTTTCGCTCAACAGGCACGCACCTATCCGCCTCAGGCCCAGGCCAGCGTGATGGCGGCCAGCACGGCGTAGCGACCGGCTTTGGCCAGGGTGACGATGGCGACGAATATCCACAGGCGCTCACGCATCACTCCCGCGACCAGGGTCAGTGGATCGCCGATCACCGGCATCCAGCTCAGCAGCAGCGACCAGCGCCCATAGCGCGCGTACCAGCCCTGTGCCTGCTGCAGCCGAGCCGGGCTGACCGGGAACCAGCGGCGCTCGCGATAGTGCTCGATGGAGCGGCCCAACAGCCAGTTGATCCAGGAGCCCAGCACATTGCCCAGGGTCGCCACCAGCAGCAAGGCCCAGAGTGGATGCTGGCCTGCCAGCAGGAGGGCGACCAGCACCGCTTCGGATTGCAGCGGCAGCAGCGTCGCTGCGCCGAAGGCAGAGATAAACAATGCCGGATAGGCGGACAGACTCAGCATGGCAGGAGCACGCCGGCCGTTGGGCCGGCGGGGGTCAGGACTGCGATTCCTGGCCGCTGTTGGCCATGATCTCTTCCAGGCTCAGGCCGGTCAGGCCGTGAATGGTCTTCCACAGGTAGTAGAAGATGGCCATCAGCATGATCATCGAGGGAATGGCGATCATCGGGTAGCTGAGCAGGGTCATGCGCCCCAGTTCGTCATTGAACGCCTCGGTGCCGGCCGGACTGACCACGATCCACTTGGCCAGCACGTAGTTCATGAACGAGGAAAAGAAGAAGGTGCCGCTGAGCCAGTAGGTCGCGCGCATCAGGCGCGTCTCGAAGTGCTCGACATGACCGCCTTGCTCCAGACGGTCGTGGATCTTGTCGATGTTGAGCACCGTCTTGTTGAACAGCAGGGTGCGAATCAGCGGGTAGCGGGTGCGTGTCGAAACCAGCACGGCAACGCCGATCAGGCCGGGAATCAGTGCTTCCTTGACTGCCAGCCACTGGGTGTCGAGTTTGAGCAGGCCGATACCACCGGTCAGCGCGACGCTGATCAGGCCGAGCAGGGCGATGAAGTTGAATTTGCGGTATCGGATCAGCTCGAACGCGCCCCAGCCCAGTGGGAACGCCAGGGCCAGGATCAGCGCGCCATCGGCGCCGAGGCGGTGCTCGCCACTGAGCTTCATCAGGATGAACGAGGGGATCAGGATGCTGATGGCCAGGTCGATCAGCGGGCGGGGCTTGTGCGTCGGGGTACGGCTGTCAGTAGTGGCGGTCATGGTAGCTGGAGTCTGCGTAGGAACGCCGATGATCGCCTGCCCGGCTCGCCAGGGCTAGTCCGACCGTCGGTTTTGAATGTGAAAAAGTATGAGTCGACAGCCATCTGACAGGAGAGAAGAGCTGGCTGGCGATGCTAAAGTGATGGCAGGGCCTGGGAGTCGAACATGCCAAGAATCATCCCTTTCATTTGCTTGTTGCTGGCGGCGCTTTTTCTGACGCCTGTGCCGGCCTGGGCACGGGACTGCATCGGTATGGTGCCGGCCGGTACTTCGGCGTTCTGGAGCGAGCTCGAGGCCGGCGCGAGACGCACTGCAGGCGATCTGCAACTGGAACTCTACACGCGCGGCCCGACCCAGGAAGGTAGCGTCGAGGTGCAGTTGCAACTGATAGATCGTGTGCTTGCACAGGGTTGCAAGGCACTGATCATCGCCCCGGCTGGCGATGCCATCGATACCCGGATCGCGGCCTTGCGTGCCGACGGTATTCCCACCGTCTATGTCGACCGCGGCGTTGCGGGGGATGGCGCCTACGCGCTGGTGGCGACCGACAACTTCCTCGCAGGTCAGTTGGCCGGGCAACAACTCGCCGAGCGCCTCGGGCAGGGTGGCCGAGTCGGGTTATTGCGTTTACGTCCCGGGCTGCAATCGACCGAGGAGCGTGAGCGCGGCTTTCTGCTGGCGGCACAGGCGTCCGGGCTGCAGGTGGTGTTCGACACCTACCTGGGTGATGACCGCCAGCGCATCGTCGATGCCCTGAGCGAGCAGTTGCCCAGGCTCGACGGCCTGTTCAGCCCCAACGGCACCAGCACCCGAGCGACCCTCGCGGCTCTGCGCCAACTGGGCAAGGCCGGAGCGGTGGACTTCGTCGGCTTCGATGGAGGCGACCTGCTGTTCGATGCCGTGCGCGAAGGACATATTCACGCCCTGTTGCTTCAGCAGCCGCAGGCCATGGGCGATCATGCGGTGCGCCTGGTGCATCGGGCCCTGAGTGGCGAACGCGCCATTTCACGCCTGCAACTGTTGCTCGAACCACGGGTACTGACTGCCAGGGATTTGGCCGATATGACCGCGCCGCAACAGCCTTGGTGATGGGCAAAGCGCGGGTTTATGATCCTTGTCCTGGCCGCCCTGAATTCGCTGTAGGGCGCGCTCTAGACGGTGGCCTGCAATGAATCTGAAGTACCTGCTCGCAGTTCTGTCGTTCTGCAGCTTCTGCGTCAACGTGACGGCTGCCGAGTTGCGGCTGTATACCGAAGACTATCGACCCTTCAGCTATCTCGAGAATGGCAAGCCGAGTGGCATGGCGGTGGCGGTGGTCGAAGAGTTGATCCGCCGTACCGGCGAGCGGGCGCGCATCGAACTGGTGCCCTGGACACGCGGCTATCACCAGGTTCGTCATCAGGCCGACACGGCATTGTTCTCCACCGTGCGCACGGCGCCGCGCGAAGCCGATTTTCAGTGGGTCGGACCGATCGCGCGAGGCTATACGCGTTTCTACACGCTCAAGGACGCCGGGCTGCGAGTCACCAGCCTGGACGACGTGCGCCACCTTGGCACCCTCGCCGTGCCCAAGCAGTGGTACAGCTACGAACTGCTGCGCGAACAGAAACTGGATAACCTGTATGGCGTGCCGACGCCTCAGGACATGCTGCGCATGTTTCGCCATGGCCGGGTCAAGCTGTTGCTGGCCAACACCCTGACCCTCGACGGCATGCTTGCCGAACAGGGCATGAATGCCGGGCAGCTGCAGGCGCAGTTCGACCTGATGACCAATGACTCCTATATCGCCTTTTCCCTGCAGACGGATGCCGAACGTGTCGCGCGATGGCAGCAGGCGCTGCAGCAGATGCGCCAGGACGGCAGCCTGGAGCGGATCTACCGACACTGGTTGCCGACGGCCGATGAGCGGACGTTGGTCGATTTGCTGCGCCTCGAGTGAAGCCGCTGCATGGCGCTCCATGGCTTGCTAGGCTGCACGCGGGAGGAGTGGGATGATGATGGGCAAGTGCGCGTATCGATGCTTATGTGTCTTGCTGGTGGCGCTATGCGTGCCGGCGCAGGCCCAGTTGCGTCTGCTCACCGAGGATGCGCCGCCGATGAGCTTCATGCGCGAGGGCGAGCCCAGCGGCTTCTCCGTCGAGGTGGTCAGAGCGTTGCTGGCGCGCACCGGCGACAGTGGTCAGATCGAATTGATGCCCTGGACGCGAGCATTGCATCTGGCTCAACAGGAGGAAGATGTCGCGCTGTTTTCCACCGTGCGCACAACCGAGCGCGAGAACAGGTTCCAGTGGGTCGGGCCCATCGTGGTCGGCACCACCAGCTTCTACTCGCTCAAGTCCCGTGAGCTCGTCATCGATACGTTGGAGCAGGCCGCGGCCAGCGGGCCACTGGCCCTGCCCAAACAGTGGTACACCTTCGAGACCCTCAGTGCGAGGGGCTTTACCAACCTCTATGGCGTGCCCGGTTCGAAGCAGATGGTGACCATGCTCAAGCATGGCAGGGTCAACCTGATTGCTACCGAAGACCTGACCCTGGCTGGTGAGCTGGCCGCTGTCGACCTCAAGCCGCAGGACGTCAAGGCACATGTTCCGTTCATGCGTTCGGCCTATTACATCGCCTTCTCCCCACAGACGTCGGTGGTGCGTGTGGTGCGCTGGCAGCGCGCGTTGCAGCAGATGCATGAGGACGGCAGTCTCGCGGCGATCCTCAGGCGCTGGCTGCCGCATGCGCCGATGCCACCCATCGCTCCGTAGCGCCTCGCGTGGCGACTGGTTAACCTGAGCGCTGAAATTCACCGAGTCCGATCATGTCGCGTCGTCATCTCACTCTCGATCTGCGCAGTCGCGCCGGCTTGTTCGCCCATCTTGGCGCGATGGAGCGGGCCGGTGTGCCCATCGATCGAGCGCTGGCTAGCCTGGATCTCGGTGTGCGCCACGAAGCCGCGGTCAAGCGCTTGCGGCAGATGGTCGGCGGCGGACGCGACCTGGCGAGTTCCGGCCAGTTGAGTGGCGTGTTCACGCCACTGGAAAGTGGCCTGGTGCGCGCCGCGCAGGACGCCGGCGCACTGGCGCATATCTACGAGCAACTGGCGCAGCGCTACGACGAACAGGCGCGTCACGCGGCAGAATTGACGTCACGGCTGCTGCTGCCGGCCGGAGTGCTGTTGCTGGCACTGGCGGTCAAGCCCTTGCCCTCTCTGGTTGCTGGCAGCCTGAGTGGCGCAGGTTACCTGGCGGCCGTGTTGCTGCCGGTTTTGTGGCTGTCGGCACTGCTGCTCGGCGCACGAGCGTTGTGGCGACGCTGGCAGCAGCGGCGAAGCGATCAGCCGGGCCCGCTAGACGATCTGCTCCTGGCGCTGCCGGTGCTGGGCAGTCTGCAGCGGCGGGCGGATATCCGTAATTTCTGTGACAGCCTCGGGCTGTTGCTGGAGGCCGGCATGCCGGCGCTCGATGCCTTGCCGCGTGCCTGCAATGCGGTCAGCAACCCACGGTTGCGGCGGGATTTCGCCACCCTGGCGCCACGCGTAGCCGCCGGGCAGTCGCTGGTACGGGCCTTCGATGGGCTGAGTTTTCACGGCAAAGCCATGCTCATCGGCGTGCTCAATACCGGTGAAGCGATTGGCCGTCCGGGCGAGGCACTGCTGCGTTTCGCCCGCCTGCAGGCGCAGCAGCTGGCTGCGAGCCAACAGGCGCTGGCGAGCTGGGCGCCGCGCCTGTTCTATCTGGCGGTCGCCGCCTGGATGGCGTATGGCCTGCTGACTGGCGGCGGATTCTTCCCGGCCCTGCCCGCAGAGCTGGCTGGCCGATAATTTGCTGGTTATCGACCACGGCGGTCCGTTTGAAAGCTGGCAGCAAGTGCCTTGCGCTAGCATTCGTCACGTCTACGCCATGACTAAAAAGAGAAAAAAGCGATTCAACCGACTTTGGAATACGCCCCATGCCCATCTTGCAACGTGCATCCCACCATGAGCTACGCAGCGCCTTTCGTGCCCTGCTGGCTTCCGACCGCTGCTATCACACGGCTTCGGTCTTCGATCCCATGTCCGCCCGCATCGCCGCTGATCTCGACTTCGAGGTCGGCATCCTCGGCGGCTCCGTCGCCTCCCTGCAGGTGCTCGGTGCGCCGGACTTCGCCCTGATCACCCTCAGTGAATTCGTCGAGCAGGCCGCGCGCATCGGCCGCGTCTCGCGCTTGCCGGTGATCGCCGACGCCGACCACGGCTACGGCAATGCGCTCAACGTGATGCGCACCGTGGTCGAGCTGGAGCGCGCCGGCGTTGCCGCGCTGACCATCGAAGACACCCTGCTGCCGGCTCAGTTCGGCCGAAAGTCCACCGACCTGATTTCCATCGAGGAAGGTGTCGGCAAGATCCTCGCCGCGCTGGAGGCGCGTGTCGATCCGGAACTCTCGATCATCGCCCGTACCCACGCCGGGGTGCTGGAAGTGGACGAAGTGATCCGCCGCACTCGCGCCTACGAGGCGGCCGGCGCCGACGCTATCTGCCTGGTCGGGGTCAAGGATTTCGCCCACCTGGAACAGATCGCTGCAGGCCTCAAGGTGCCGCTGATGCTGGTCACCTATGGCAACCCGCAGCTGCGTGACAACCAGCGCCTGGCGCGCCTGGGCGTGCGTATCGTGGTCAACGGTCATGCCGCCTACTTCGCTGCGATCAAAGCCACCTACGACTGCCTGCGCGAACAGCGCGGCGCCCAGCCGTGCGACCTCAACGCCACCGAGCTGACCCACAAGTACACCATGCCCGAGGATTACATCGTCTGGGCCAAGGAGTTCATGGAAGTGCGCGAGTAAGAGCCTGTTCACGATCTGCTGCGCGTCGACCCTACGGCGTTAAAAACAGGCTCGGACTGCTCATTTACAGCTCGTAAACTCCGCGTCCTCGCCTGTTTTTGCCTTGTAGGCTTCTAGCTCGCAATATCGTGAACAGGCTCCTAGCAAGAACAGCACTTGCACTTCGCATTCCCCGGGCGCATATCTGTCCGGTGGGTGCGAGGAGGTGCAGCATGGCAGGCGGATGGGCAAGTGACGACGCGGTACAGGAGCAGATCGACAGCAGCATCGAGGATGCCGTTGCGCGTGCTCGCAGCCAACTGCCGAAGGGCGAGAGCCTGCGTCATTGCGAGGAATGCGATGCTGTCATTCCCGAGGCCCGTCGCCAGGCGATTCCCGGCGTGCGCCTGTGCGTCAATTGCCAGGCCGAGCACGACCGGGAGAATGCCGCCTACAGCGGCTACAACCGCCGGGGCAGCAAGGACAGTCAGTTGCGCTGAGCAAGCGGTACGGCACCTATTCGAGCCCTTATTGTCTAGTGCTACTACGACCTTGACTCAGGAAGAGGTGCCTGCATGACGATTTTCGAAGCCCTGCGCATCAGCCACGACATTCAGCGCGAACTGGCGCAGAAGCTGATCGCCACCCAGGGCGACAGCGCCGAGCGCCACGCCTTGTTCGCTCAGCTCAAGCAGGAGCTGGCCGTGCATTCGGTGGCCGAAGAACGCCATTTCTATATCCCCCTGATGCAGCAGGACGCAGGTGTCGATCTGTCGCGCCATGCGATTGCCGAGCATCACCAGATGGATGAAATGATCGAGGATCTGGAAGAAACCGACCCCAGCAGCCCGAGCTGGCTGGCGCAAGCCAAGGCGCTGGCGGAAAAGGTCGAGCACCACCTCAGGGAAGAAGAACGCACCTTCTTCCAGATGGCCGGCAAGCTGCTTCGCGACAAGGAGAAGCAGCAACTGGCTGGCGACTATCTCAGCGCCTACGACGAGATGAAGCAGGCGTCCTGAATCAGCTAGCCTGAATGCCAATGGCGGGTAGCACTTGCCCTACACATGACCGTAGGGCGGGTGAAACCCGCCATTGCCGTCTCAGTCTGCGATGTCAGAACAGGAAATAGAGCTGCGCCATCGGCAGCACCTCGGCCGGCTCGCACCAGAGCAGTTGGCCGTCGGCCTTGACCTGGTAGTTCTGCGGATCGACCTCGATATTCGGCAGGTAGCCGTTGTGGATCAGGTCGGTCTTTTGCACATCGCGGCAGCCTTTGACCACACCGATCTTCTTCTGCAGACCGAGCTGCTCGGGCACGCCGGCATCGAACGCCGCCTGGCTGATGAAGGTGATGCTGGTGGCATGGCGGCTGCCACCATAGCTGGCGAACATCGGCCGGTAGTGCACCGGCTGCGGCGTGGGGATCGAGGCGTTGGCGTCGCCCATCAGACTGGCGGCGATGGCGCCCCCCTTGAGGATCAGCGTCGGCTTGACGCCGAAGAAGGCCGGGCGCCAGAGCACCAGGTCGGCCCACTTGCCCACTTCGATGGAGCCCACTTCGTGGCTGATACCGTGGGTGATCGCCGGGTTGATGGTGTACTTGGCGATGTAGCGTTTGGCGCGGAAGTTGTCGTTGCCGGGCTCGTCTTCGGGCAGCGGGCCGCGCTGCTGCTTCATCTTGTCGGCGGTCTGCCAGGTACGGGTGATCACCTCGCCGACGCGGCCCATGGCCTGGCTGTCGGAGCTGATCATGG
>CAMPIF010000093.1 GCA_946886245.1 Ectopseudomonas composti
CTCGGGGTCATCGGCATCTTTCTGCCGGTGCTGCCGACCACGCCGTTCCTGCTCCTGGCGGCGGCCTGTTTCGTGCGCAGCTCACGGCGCTTCTACCTCTGGCTGGTCACCCACCCGCGCCTGGGCCCATGGATTCGCGACTACCTGGAGGGCCAGGGCATCCCGCTCAAGGGCAAGGTCTACGCCCTGGTGCTGATGTGGGCCAGCATCAGCTTCTCCTGCTATCTGGTGCCCATGCCCTGGGCGCGCGCCTTCATGCTCGGCAGTGCGGTGCTGGTCAGCCTGTATATCCTCAAGCAGAAGACCCTGCCCAATCCCTGAGCGCTCTGCGTAGCCCGGATGCAATCCCCCAGCGCCAGCCCCCCGGATTGCATCCGGGCTACGGGAGCCCGTCACCTCCTCGACAACCTTTTGACACTGCTTTCTCGTTCCAGCGAAGCGGCCGGCAAAAAGCCGACACCTCGCCTAGACTCTGCCAATCGAGCCTGGAGACGACGACCCCATGCGACGGCTGCGCGTTCAGGGATGGCGGTGTCGGCTGCTGATCCTGTGGATCGGCGGCGCGCTGCTGGCCGCGCTGGCAGTTGCCGATTGGGACTTCGCCGTGATCGTGAAGAACGCGGAAAACCGCTACGGCAGCCTCGGCCCTGCACGCAAACGCATTCTCGACTGGGAAGAATCGATCAAGAGCAGCGCCAGCCTGAACGAGGCGGACAAGCTCAACGAGGTCAATCGCTTCTTCAACCGCACCATCCGCTTCGTCGATGACAGTCAGCTCTGGCGCGAGAACGACTACTGGGCAACCCCCGTGGAAATGCTGGTCAAGGGCGCAGGCGATTGCGAGGACTACTCCATCGCCAAGTACTTCACCCTGCGCCGCCTCGGCATCCCCAGCGAGAAGCTGCGCATCACCTACGTCAAGGCACTGAACTACAACCAGGCGCACATGGTACTGACCTACTACGCCAGCCCCACTGCCGAGCCCCTGGTGCTGGACAACCTGATCAACGACATCCGCCCTGCCTCACAGCGCAAGGACCTGCTGCCGGTATACGCCTTCAACGCCGAAGGCCTCTATCTCGCAGGCTCCAACACGCGCAAGAGCGACACCAAGAAGCTCTCTCGCTGGCAGGACATCCTGAAAAAAATGCGCGCGGAGGGCTTCGCCATCGGCGAAGGCTAGGAGGAAAGAGGAATGTCCCTACTCAAGCAGCTGTTTCTCGCCATCTGCCTGTTTCTGGTGGTGGCCTTCACCGGCAGTTTCATCGCCGGCGTGGAGAGCTCGCGCGAACAGTTGATCAGCCAGCTGCGCTCGCACGCCCAGGACGCCGCCACGGCGCTGGGGCTGTCGATGACCCCGCACGTGGACGACCCGGCGATGATCGAGCTGATGGTCAGCTCGATCTTCGACAGCGGCTACTTCGCCAGCATCCGCGTGGTGCGCATTGCCGACGACGGCGTGATCGTCGAGCGCAGCACCAAGATCAGACCTGAAAACCTGCCCGGCTGGTTCGTCGATCTGGTCGATCTGCAGCCCCAGGGCGGCGATGCGCTGATCATGCGCGGCTGGGAGCAGGCCGCCAGAGTGGAGGTGCTCAGCCATCCGCAGTTCGCCCTGGCCAAGCTGTGGGACAGCGCCCTCGGCAGCCTGTTCTGGCTGCTGCTGTGTGGCCTGGTCAGTGCCGTGCTCGGTGGCTGGCTGCTGCGCACCCAGCTGCGGCCGCTGGACAACATGGTGCAGCAGGCGCAAGCCATCAGCCGCCGCGAGTTCCTCACCCTGCCGCGCGTGCCACGCACGCCGGAGCTCAAGCGTGTGGTGCTGGCAATGAACCAGATGGTCGACAAGCTCAAGACCCTGTTCGCCGAAGAAGCCGCGCGCAGCGAGAAACTGCGCGGCGAGGCCTATCAGGACAGCCTCACCGGCCTGGCCAACCGGCGCCAGTTCGACATCCGCCTGAGCAACCAGTTGGTGATCAACGAGCAGAATCCGGATGGCTACCTGCTGCTGCTGCGCCTCAACGATCTGGGCGGCCTCAACCAGCGCCTCGGCGGCCAGCGTACCGACGCGCTGATCGCCGCATTGGGCGATCAACTCAAACAACTGCTGGCGTTACCGGAGCGCAGCCAATGGCTGGCATCGCGCAACCGCGGTGGCGAGTTCACACTGCTGGCGCCCGGCCTCAATGGCGAAGACGCAGAGCGCCTGGCCAGCGAGCTCAGCGAGGCCCTGAACAGCCTGAAGCAGACCGGTGCCAGTGATTGCGATCCCGTTGCCCACATCGGCATTGCCGCCTTTCGCCCTGGCGAACGGAGCGAAGCCGTGCTGAGCCGCGCGGATCAGGCGCTGGCTCAGGCACAGAGCAACACGGACAGGTGCTGGGAACGCCTCGACGACTTCACCGCCCGCACCACTCAGGGCCTGCACGACTGGCGCGGCTGGCTCGACGATGCGCTGACCCAGGGCAAATTGCAGCTGTATTTCCAGCCTGTCGCCGAATGCGCTACGGGCACGCTCATGCAGCACAAGGTGCTGGCGCGCCTGCTCGATCCGGCCGGCGAAGCCATCACGGCCGGGCGCTTCCTGCCCTGGATCGAGCGCCTGGGCTGGGCCGCGCGCTTCGACCTGGCGATGCTCGAACACAGCCTGGCGCACCTGACACAACATCCTCGCCCGCTGGCGCTGAGCCTGTCTGCCGCGACCCTGCGCAATGAACAGGACAAAGCGCGCCTGCTCGATGTACTGAACCGTCATGAGGAGGTCGCGCACCTGTTGACGCTGGAAATCGACGAACGCCACCTGCCGCCGCCCGCCGAGCTGGAAGCGCTGAGCCAGGCGATTCGTGAGGCGGGTTTCAACCTGGGCCTGCAGCATTTCGGTGGGCGCTTCAGCCTGATCGGCAATCTCACCCACCTGGGCCTGGCCTACCTGAAGATCGATGGCACCTACATCCGCGCCATCGACCAGGAGGGCGACAAGCGGCTGTTCATCGAAGCGATCTTCCGCGCCACCAACAGCATCGACCTGCCGCTGATCGCCGAGATGGTGGAAACCGAAGAAGAACTCGCCGTGCTGACCGAACTGGGCATCCACGGCGCCATGGGTCGTCTGATCGGCGCACCGGCGCCCTGGGGCAACCAATAATGGCGTGGTGCTAAACCAGATCGTGCTCGTCGTCACCAAGCAGGCCGCTGAGGCCCTCGATCTCGGCACGGGCGATGGCACGCTGGTCGAGCTTCTGTCGCGCGGCCTCGGGCAGGTCGGTGTAGCGGATAACACCTCGTTCGACCAGCACGCTGACCACGTCTTCCAGTACGCGCACCAGCTCCAGGTCAGACTGTTTCAGGCTGTCCAGGCGCGCCTTGACCTCTTCCTTGGCCTCGAGCCAGCTGTGTAGCTCCTCGCTCTCGACAGCCAGGTTCTCCGTCATACCCTCGAAGGGCTCATGTTCGACTCGCAACAAACGCCCGGCCGCGTCGCGCTGTACATAGACCATCGCTGCCTCCAGCAAACGCCATAAAAAAGCCCGCTACTCGGAACGGGTAGCGGGCTTACTCTAGTTGAGTGCTCCAACTAAGGAAACTCTGATAAGCATTTCCCTTTGCCCGAGAGACCGCCAGCGCAGCGCTGACGGCCTCCCGCGCAGCTCAGGCGACCAACTGCTGGCTGGTCAACATGTCATCGATTATGTCAGCAGCATTGCCCATACCGCCGCCAAGCAAGGTGTTCTCCAGGGTGATGGTCTGATCGATGGTGGAGGTGTCAGCCACGTTGCCGGAGCTGGAAACACTGATCACTGTATTGGTGGCCGTGAAACTGAAGCTCAGATAGTCATCCAGCACATTGGCGTCGCCGGAGTCGCTCACACCCACCAACAGATCGGACAGATCCAGCTTGTCGCCCAGGCCGAAGTCCTTCACGACATCGTGGTAGTTGCTGTCTCGGTCGCCAGCATTCCAGACAAAGGTGTCCTTGCCGCTGCCGCCGAACAGCACGTCATTGCCGGTGCCGCCGATCAGGGTGTCATCGCCGCCCTGGCCGAACAGCCAGTCGTTGCCGGCGCCGCCCTCGAGTACATCGTCGCCACCGACACCATCGACCGAAGCGCCCAGTTTTTCCGCATTGGCGCGAACGAAGCTCATGATCTGCGCCTGAGTCGGGGCCACCCCGGAATTGAGCGCCGTCAGGTGATCGACCAGCACCTGATAACCCGGCGCCTTGCTGGCGTCTATCCACAGGGTATTGAGCGAGTCACCGAACAGGTAGTCGTCACTTGCACCGGCTACCAGGTGGTCATCGCCCAGGCTGGCGTAGCCACCATCGGTGACGCTGCCAGGGTCGAGTACCGCGAAAAGCTGGCTCGGCGTGGTCACGATCTGCGGCTCGCCTACCGCACCGTCAACGGTGTTACCACCAAAGGACAACGAGCCTTGTCCTATCTCGTCAGTATTATCGAAGAAACGCAGCACATTGCTGTTGACCCCGGTACCGATGCCGATGGCATGCACCTCGGCGCGATCCATCAACGTCGTCGCATCATCCAGAGCCCGGTTGACGTCGCGGTAGTTCACCGTGCTGCCGCTGTTGCCGTTGTCATTGTTATAAGTGGTCGGGTCGCCATCGGTCAGGAAGTAGGCGAGGTTGTTGTAGTCGTTGGCCTCCACCCCATCGAACCAGGCATTGGCCTGCTTCATCGCCGCCTCGTAGTTGGTGGCCCCGGAAGCAGTCAGCGCCATCAGCACGTTGTTAGGCGCTGCCAGGGCCGTCTGGATCTGCGTCAGGGTACCGCTGAGCAACAGGCTGGAGCTGGACGAGAAGGAGATCAGCGCGATGTTGATCTGCCCCGTGTGAGTGCCCAGCTTGCCGACAAAGGCATTGACCGCATCCTTGAGCAACCCCAGCCGGCTGCTGTATCCCCCCGGGCCATCCGGATTGTCCGCCATGCTGCCGGAACGATCGAGGATCAAGGCAATGTTGTAATTCTCCGCCGGCTCGATCACCGGTGGCTTGGCGCCCCCCAGATCGCCAACCAGCACGTCATTGCCGAAGGTCCCTTCGATAGCCCCTTTGCCATCGTCGTACTGACTGGGCACATGATGGGGCACACTGGAGTTCGGCGTGTCGTCGGCGTTGCTGCCGACCACCAGCACCGACTGGTCGCCGCGGATGCAGATATCCAGATCGGCCGTAGCGTGGTCGCCATCGCCATCGCTCACCACGTAGGTGAAGCTCTGCGTCAGTTGCCCACTGGGGCCGAAGTTCAGGTTGCCTTGTGCGGAGAAGTCGAACTGCCCGATATCGTCGCCATCCAGATGAATCTTCAGCGTCCCGGTTGCGGTGGTGAGCGTCAGCTCAGCGGTCGCGGCATCGAAGCCCCAGGCGACAGGACCAGCCCCGCTCACCTCGATGCCGTCGCCGGCTTCATTGAGGCTGAAAGTCTGGCCATCGACGCTGACTGATTCGATACGCCCCAGACCGTCGGCGCCCAGGCTGTCGTTGACCAGAACGTCACCAGAGACGCTGCCGCCCAGGTCGGCCAGGTCCAGCAGAGTTGCGGACAGGCTGTCAGGCTCGCTGCTGATCACCGAACCATCACTGGCGATCTGCCCCATGAAGGAGCCCGTGAAACTGACACCCACGGAGTGCGCGGTAAAGCTGTTGGTGGCGCTGTTGTTATCACCATCGACGTTGCCGATGAAGTTCGTCCAGTTGTTGGCGATCCAGGTGGTCAGCGTCGCGCCCTGCGCTCCGACGGTAGGCTCACCATCGGAAATGAAGTACAGCTTGTGCTGCTGCGCCGGATCGGCACCCGGAGCGCTGACGTCGTTGGTGATCTGCGTCCTGGCCACGCCCAGGGCCTGCTCGTAGTTGGTGAAACCACTGACGGTAAGACCCTCGACCGCCGTGAGCAGAGCCGTGTAACCCGGATCACCCAGCGCGCTGAAGGTGAAGTCGCCAATTTCCGCAGCGCCCGAGTTGAAGGTGATCAGGTTGACGTGTACCGGGGCAGAGAGACCGGCATAACCCTGGGCCAGGTCGATCACCGCTTGCTTGAGGGATTCCAGCTTGGGACCGGCCATGCTTAACGAGATATCCAGCACCAGGGTGAGGTTCACCAGCGGTGGCGCGGCCTGGACGATGCAGTCGGGCTTGTCGCTGGCGGCAATGGGCACGTCATCCTGCACGTCGATCACCAGCGTCCCCGCCGGGAAACCGGCGGGTAGCGGGTCGCCGTCGCCATCGGTCGCCTGCAGCATCTTGGAGAAATCGATGGGCTGCCCTGCCGTACCCAGGGTCTCGTTATCGTCGCCATCACCCAGCGGATGGTCCAGCGGACCTTTGAGCTCGAAGCGATAACTGCCGTCAGCACCCACCTCGAAGCTGAATACCGGATAGCCTTCGACACCCGCCACCTCACCGATCAGGGTGGAACTGACCAGTTGCTCGCCATCCCATTCGTACTCGACCCGGTAGCTCAGTTCGACGCCAGCGGAGCTGAGCTGCTGCGTCAGCATCGAAGTCACATCGCCGGTCAGGCTGAAGTTCCCCGGCCCATCGGCGCCGAAATCGACCAGCGCATGCAGCGTGCCGGCACTGCCTTCGGCCACCAGTGTCTGGCCGGCCTCGGGATTGCCGAGATAGGGCGCGCTGAGCTGATCCTCGTGTACCAGGTGGTCGAGGGTTGGCGCGCAATTCTCGTCCACGGTCTGATACTGCGGCCTCGTCGCCTCGATCACCGCCGGCCCACCGAAGGCGCTGTTGCCACCAACCAGGTAGTTGCCCAGGCCTAGATCTACTGGCTTGATGACGTCACCATCGCCATCGTAGAACTGGGTGCCGGCCTTGATGTAATAGGCCTCGACGGTGCCGCCATAGGCCTGCTCGACCCAGGCGACGTAACCTTGCGGGTGGCTCGGATCCTTGATGTCACTCCCGCCGGGGTATTCGATCTTGACCGCCATGGTGCCGTCGCCGGTGTCGACCAGGAACAGCACATGGGAAATGCCATGATCGATGTTCTTGGGATCGCAGCCACAGTCCTTCTCGGCCAGGGTTGGCACGTCGTCCTGCACGTTGATGACGAACAGACCGCCAGCCCCCTGCGGTATCTGCAGCGGGTCGCCATCGCCATCGGTGATCGCCAGCAACTGGGTGAAGTCGATGCCAAAGGCACCGTCCGACGACCAGAGCTCGTTGTCGTCACCATTTTTCAGCGGATGGTCGATTGGCCCCTGCAGTTCGAAGCTGAAGTCGCCGTTGGCCTTCACCACCAGTTCAAATACCGGATAACCGCCTGCAACCGTGGCCGTCGCAGTAAGCGTGGTGCTGACCAGATTGCCGTCGTCATCGAGTTCCTGGGTGACCTGATAGTCGAGCGGCTCACCGCCGGACGTCAGTCCCTGAGCGTTCAACAACTCGGCGGCGCTACCCTCCTCCACCAGGCTGAAATCACCGGGCCCATCGGCGCCGAAGGCCACCAGTGAGAGCAAACTGGCCGCGCCCGTCGCAGTGCTGATCATCAGCGTCTGGCCAGGACCATCCGGGTTGCCCTGGTGGGGATCGGTCAGCTTGTCCTCGTGTACCGTGCCGCCTACGGGTGCAGGCGTCTTGACCGTCCAGGTGGCCTGGATGTTGACGTCGTTGTAGTCGTTGTCACCGCCGACGTTGATATCCTCCCAGTTCTGATTGCCCGCTGCGCCGTTGTCCAGCACATGCTGTTTATCGCCCGGGTTGAGCGCCGGGTCGCTGAACACGACGTTGGCACCGCCCGCACCGGAGAGCGGGGTAGCTCCTACGAACGCCTGCCACTGGCCATCGACCGGCGCGAAGGACACCTCAGTGCCGTCAGCAATGTTATTCGCTGCACCATCGGGGATGATGAAGAAGCCGACCTGGCTGGGGTCGAGCCCCATCAGGACCACCGAGTCACCGTCAGTCAGGTCAGTGGTATCGGCCCAGATGACCTTGCCGCTGAGCGGCGTGCCATCCTCACCTTTGATGTAGTAGCCATAGCTGTTGACGTAGGAGGCGTCACCGCCCTTGTAGGTCAGGGTCAGGCAGTAGTCCGGCTCGCTGACCACCAACTCAGGCACATCGTCTTCGATATTGATGACGAACAGGCCAGTGGTACCCTCCGGCTGCTGCAGCGGGTCACCGTCACCATCGGTGGCGGTGAACAGCTGAGTGAAGTCAATACCGAATACGCCATCGGAAGACCACAGTTCACCGTCGTTGTCGCTCTGCTCGGGGTGGTCTATCGGTCCCTGCAGCTCGAAGTGGAAGCTGCCATCGGCATTCACCCTCAGCTCGAAAACAGGGTAATTGCCCAGGCTGTCGGCGGAAACCGCTGTCAATGTGGTGCTGACCAATTTGCCGTCGACACGGGTTTCAACCACCTCATACACCAGGTTGTCTCCGCCCGAGGTCAACCCCTGAGCGTCAAGTAACGCAGCAGCGTCGCCGCTGTTGACCAACCCGAATGCACCGGGGCCATCCGCGCCGAAAGAGACCAGCGAAGCCAATGTTCCGGCACCACCCTCAGTGCTGACTACCAGTGTTTGAGTGCCGCCATCCGGGTTGCCGGCGTTCGGGCTGGTCAAAAGGTCTTCGTGCACCGTACCGCCGAGCGCAAGCTGCTGCGGATCGACAGGCTTCAAGGTCGGCACATCATCCTCGACGTCGATGACGAAGCTGGCGCTGGCAAAACCATCGGCAATCGGATCACCATCGCCATCGGTGGCTACCAGCACACCAGAGAAATCCAGCTCCAGGCTGTTGTCACCAAGGGTTTCGGAGTCGATACCGTCCTCCTCCTCGTGGTCCAACGCGCCCTTGAGTGTAAACAGGTAGCTGCCATCGCTATTCACCTCGAGGCGGAAGACCTCGCTGCCACCTTCACCAGCCGTAGCGGTGAGCGTGGTGCCATCCGTAGACACGACGTAAAACAGCGCAACACCACCGGAGCTCAAGGCAAGTGTCTGCAGTCCAGACAGCGCACCGGGCTCCTGACTCAGGTGGAAACCACCACGACCATCGGCGCCGAAGTTGACCAGTACATCCAATGCGCCGATATCACCTTCAACCGTGCGGGTCTGCTCAGGCTCGCTACCGGGCTCGGCATTGCCATTACCCAAGGCATCTTCGTGCACCAGCCCACTGACCACCGGCTGTTGCGGATTGGGCTGGGCCGGCAACGGCACGTCATCCTGAATCTTGATGACGAACAGGCCTTTCGCGCCTTCAGGCAGCTGTAGCGGGTCGCCGTCGCCATCAGTAGCGGTGAACAGGTGAGTGAAGTCGAGGCCGATGCCGCCTTCGCTCGACCATAGCTCGTTATCGTCGCCATCATCGCTCGGATGATCGATGGGTCCTTGCAACTCGAAGCTGAAACTGCCATCGGCGTTGATTATCAGGGTGAATACCGGGTAGCCGCCAACTTCTGCGACAGCCGTCGCGGTTAATGTGCTAATCGGGTTGCCGTCAGGGTCCGTGGTCGTGCTGATGCTGTAGAGCATCGGCTCACCGCCAGAAGTCAGGCCCTGGGCACCCAGTACCTCTGCCACCGTTTCACTGCCTACCAGGCCGAATGCTCCCGGGCCATCAGCCCCGAAGGACACCAGCGCCATCAAACTACCAGCGCCACCCTCCGTACTGATCAGCAGGCGCTGACCTGCTTCAGGGTTACCTGGATAAGGTGTGTCCAATTGGTCTTCGTGCACGGTGCCGCCGACGGGCGCCTTGGTGGTCCATGCCACCTGGATGTTCACATCGTTGTAGTCGTTGTCGCTGTTGCCGTCGTTGACGTCTTCCCAGTTCTGGTTGCCCGGTGCGGCGTTGTCCTCGACATGGGATTTGCCAGCGGGGTTCAGCGCAGGGTTGTCGAACAATACATCAGCACCACCGGCCCCATTGATTTCTGTATCGCCGATGAAGGCTTGCCACTGCCCCTCCACGATCTGAAAGGTTACCTCGGTATTGCTGGCAGCGCCGTTCAAGCCCCCATTGGGAATGATGAAGAAACCAACCTCACTCGGGTCGAGCCCGTGAAGGGTGATCGAGTCGCCCTCTGTCAAGCCGCTGGTGTCGCCCCAGATGATCTGACCGCTGATTGGCTCACCATCCGGACCTTTGATGTAATAGCCATAGCTGTTGAGGTATGACGCATCACCGCCCTGATAGGTGATGGTCAGGCAGTGTTGGCCACCATCTTCCACCAACACCGGTACGTCGTCTTCCACGTCGATCACGAAACTGCCAGGGTTGAAGCTACCTGGTACTGCGTCGCCGTCGTAGTCGGTGGCGATCAGCAGCTTGGAGAAGTCCAACGCGAGGTCCTTGTCGCCCAACAGTTCGCTGTCATCTCCGTCCTTGCGTGGATGATCGATCGGCCCCGACAAGGTGAATACATACCCACCATCGCTGGTCACGACCAAGGTGAATACCGGCACGCCACCCGCAGTCGCTGTCAGTGTGCTCGTGCTGCCATCTTCCGAGACCGCAACTGAATAGACCAACGGTTCGGTAGCCGAGGTCAGAGCCAGCGCCTGCAGATCGGTCAATGCCTCAGGGTCGGTACTCAGCTGGAAGCCCCCGCGCCCATCAGCCCCGAAGTTGACCAGCACATCCAGCGCCCCCGGATCACCCATGAGCTGATGGGTTTGCGCGGGCAGGTTGCCGGGTTCGGCGTTACCGATACTGACCAGGGCATCCTCATGCACCAGGCCTCCGACGACCGGAGGCTCACCTTCGCTTTCGACCAGCTCGGGACTGTCATCGTCCACCATGATGCTCAGGTTGCCGGTCGCAGGGGTGCCGTTGCCGTCCGTAATGCTGTAGGTGAAGGTAAGGAAGAGGTCGTTCTCGTCGCGGCCTCCGGGCAGCGGCGGCTCGTGATCCAGTGCGGCCAGCAGTTCAAATGTGTAAGTACCGGCCAACAGGTCGGTGACTTCGAGCCTGAAGACCTCCTGATCACCAGCGAAAGCCATCAACGTCAGTCCATCCAGACTCACCTCGTAGCTAAGCGGTACGCCCCCCGAAGTCATCCCCAACCCAGACAGCCCTGCCGTACTCCAGGTGAATCCACCCGGGCCGTCAGGACCAAAGCTGTAGCCCAGAATACCAAATACCGAAGCAGCCTCACCGGGAAGATCATTGGGTCCGCCGGCGATGCCGCCTGACAAACCCTCCTCGTCGACTGCATTGATAGCCTCGCCCCCG
>CAMPIF010000094.1 GCA_946886245.1 Ectopseudomonas composti
GCCTGGACGATGATCGTCCCGGGCCGTGGCGGCGGAGCGTCGCCGCGGGCGATCCGGAAAAGATCGTCGAGGCCAAGGGCGAGATTCTCGAAGGCCTGCCGAACGATGGCGTGGCCGTGCTCAACCTGGATGACAAGGCGTTCATCACCTGGCAGCGCCGCGCTGCCGGGCGCAAGGTGCTGAGCTTTGCCTTGCGCGACACCCGCGCTGACTTCCACGGCAGCGATCTGGCCCGCGACGCGCGTGGCTGCCAGGGTTTCACCCTGCGTAGCCCGCTCGGCAGCGCGCGCATTCAGCTCAACCTGCTGGGCGAGCACAACGTGGCCAATGCGCTGGCGGCCTGTGCTGCCGCTCATGCCCTGGGCATGCCGTTGGTCGCCATGGTCGAAGGGCTGGAAAGCCTGCAACCGGTCAAGGGCCGCGCCGTAGCGCAGCTTGCGCCGAACGGCGTGCGAGTCATCGATGACAGTTACAACGCCAACCCGGTGTCCATGTGTGCGGCGGTGGATATACTCGCCGGCTTCTCCGGTCGCACCGTTCTGGTGCTGGGAGACATGGGCGAGCTGGGCGAATGGGCCGAACAAGGCCATCGCGATGTCGGCCGCCATGCCGCCGGCAAGGTCGATGCGCTGTATGCCGTTGGCCCGCTGATGCGCCATGCGGTCGAGGAGTTCGGCTCAAAAGGCCGTCACTTCGTCGATCAGGCCGAGCTGATCGAAGCACTGCGTGCCGAACAGTCCGGCAGCACACTACTAATCAAGGGTTCACGCAGCGCAGCCATGGACAAGGTCGTGGCGGCGCTGTGTGGCGTATCTGGGGAGATTCACTAAATGCTGCTGCTGCTGGCGGAGTACCTGCAACAGTTCCACAAGGGCTTCGCGGTCTTTCAGTACCTGACCCTGCGCGGCATCCTCGGCGTGCTCACCGCCCTGGCGCTGTCGCTGTGGCTTGGCCCGTGGATGATCCGTACCCTGCAGATACGTCAGATCGGTCAGGCGGTGCGCCACGATGGCCCGCAGTCGCACCTGTCGAAGAAAGGCACGCCGACCATGGGCGGCGCGCTGATCCTCAGTGCCATTACCGTGAGCACGTTGCTCTGGGCCGACCTGTCCAACCGCTACGTCTGGGTGGTGCTGGCCGTGACCCTGGCGTTCGGCGCCATCGGTTGGGTCGATGACTACCGCAAGGTGATCGAGAAGAACTCGCGGGGGCTGCCGAGCCGCTGGAAGTACTTCTGGCAGTCGGTGTTCGGCCTCGCTGCTGCCGTCTTCCTTTATATGACTGCGCAGAACCCGGTGGAAACCACCCTGATCCTGCCGCTGCTGAAGGATGTCGCCATTCCCCTGGGCGCCGGCTTCGTGGTGCTGACCTACTTCGTCATCGTCGGTACCAGCAATGCGGTGAACCTCACCGATGGCCTCGACGGCCTGGCCATCCTGCCCACCGTGATGGTGGCCGGTGCGCTGGCGATCTTCTGCTACCTGTCGGGCAACGTGAACTTCGCCGAGTACCTGCTGATTCCCTACGTGCCGGGCGCCGGTGAGCTGATCGTGTTCTGCGCCGCGCTGGTTGGCGCCGGCCTGGGCTTTCTGTGGTTCAACACCTACCCGGCGCAGGTGTTCATGGGTGACGTCGGCGCGCTGGCGCTCGGCGCCGCGTTGGGCACCATCGCCGTGATCGTTCGCCAGGAAGTCGTGCTGTTCATCATGGGCGGGGTGTTCGTCATGGAAACCCTGTCGGTGATCATCCAGGTCGCCAGCTTCAAGCTGACCGGCAAGCGCGTATTTCGCATGGCACCGATCCACCACCATTTCGAACTCAAGGGCTGGCCTGAGCCGCGTGTGATCGTCCGTTTCTGGATCATCACCGTGATTCTCGTGCTGATCGGCCTGGCCACCCTGAAACTGAGGTAATAGAGCGTGTCATTGATCGCTTCCGACCAGTTCCGCATCGTTGTCGGCCTCGGCAAGAGCGGCATGTCCCTGGTGCGCTTCCTGGCGCAGCAGGGTGTGCGCTTTGCCGTGGCCGACACGCGCGTGAACCCGCCGGAGCTGGAGACGCTCAAGCGTGACTACCCGCAGGTGGAAGTACGTTGCGGCGAGCTGGAGGTGGACTTCCTCTGCCGCGCCTCGGAACTGTACGTAAGCCCCGGCCTGGCCGTGGCGACTCCAGCGCTGGCCGAAGCCGCTGCGCGCGGGGTGAAGCTGTCCGGCGATATCGACCTGTTCGCCCGCCACGCCAAGGCACCGATCGTCGCCATCACCGGCTCCAACGCCAAGAGCACCGTCACCACCCTGGTCGGCGAGATGGCGGCCGCTGCCGGCAAGCGCGTCGCCGTGGGCGGCAACCTCGGTATGCCGGCGCTGGATCTGCTGGCCGAGGATGTCGAGCTGTACGTGCTGGAGCTGTCCAGTTTCCAGCTGGAGACCACCGATCAGCTCAACGCCGAAGTGGCGACCTGCCTGAACATCAGCGAAGACCACATGGACCGTTACAGCGGTCTGCCGGCCTATCACCTGGCCAAGCATCGGATCTTCCGGGGTGCCCGTCAGGTGGTGATCAACCGCGACGACGCACTGTCGCGTCCGCTGATCGCCGACCAGGTCACCTGCTGGGAATTCGGCCTGGGCAAGCCGGACTTCAAACGCTTCGGTTTGCTCGAAGACAACGGCGAGAAGTGCCTGGCGTTTCGCTTCGACGCGCTGCTGCCGGTGAGCGAGCTGAAGATCCGTGGCGCGCACAACCAGTCCAACGCCCTGGCGGCGCTGGCGCTCGGTCATGCCGTTGGCCTGCCGATGGATGCCATGCTCGCCACCCTGCGCCAGTTCGCCGGCTTGCCGCATCGCTGCCAGTGGGTCGGTGAGCGCGCCGGGGTGAATTATTACGATGACTCCAAGGCCACCAACGTCGGAGCGGCGCTGGCAGCCATCGAAGGCCTGGGCGCGGATATCGCCGGCAAGCTGGTGTTGATCGCCGGGGGCGATGGCAAGGGCGCAGATTTCAGCGCGCTGAAGAATCCGGTCGCGCGTTTCTGCCGGGCGGTGGTGCTGCTGGGACGTGATGCTCAGCGCCTGGCCGACACCCTGGGCGACGCCGTACCGCAGGTGCGGGTAGCGAGTCTGGAGGAAGCCGTGCAGCGCTGCAGCGAGCTGGCCGAGGCCGGCGACGCCGTGCTGCTGTCGCCGGCCTGCGCCAGCCTGGACATGTTCAAGAACTTCGAAGAGCGCGGACGCCTGTTCGCCCAGGCTGTGGAGGGGCTCGTCTGATGCTGTCCTTCCTGCAGATTCGTCCCTCGCCACTACTGGGTCGCGGCCTCGATCTGGACTTCCCGCTGCTGGCCGGTTGCCTGGGCCTGCTCGGCCTCGGCCTGGTGATGATCGCTTCGGCGTCTTCGGAAGTGGCTGCAGCGCAGACCGGCAGCCCGCTCTATCACATGATTCGCCATCTGATTTACCTGGTGATCGGCCTGGGTGCCGCTGGCGTGGTGCTGTTGGTGCCGATGAGCATCTGGCAGCGTTACGGCTGGATCATGCTGCTGGCGGCTTTCGCCCTGCTGGTGCTGGTGCTGGTGCCGGGAATCGGCCGTGAGGTCAACGGCGCGCGGCGCTGGATCGGCTTCGGCGCGTTCAACGTGCAGCCGTCGGAAATCGCCAAGGTGTTTGTCGTGGTCTACCTGGCCGGCTACCTGGTGCGGCGTCAGGAAGAAGTGCGCGAGAGTTGGGCCGGTTTCTTCAAGCCTTTCGTCGTGCTGCTGCCAATGGCCGGCCTGTTGCTGCTGGAGCCTGACTTCGGTGCCACCGTGGTGATGATGGGCTCGGCCATGGCCATGCTGTTCCTCGGCGGCGTCGGCCTGCTGCGCTTCGGCCTGATGGTGGCCCTGGCGGTCGGCGCGGTGTTCGTCCTGGTGCAGACCCAGGAATACCGTCTGCAGCGCCTGATCACCTTCACCGACCCCTGGGCCGACCAGTACGGCGCAGGCTACCAGCTGACCCAGGCACTGATCGCCTTCGGCCGCGGCGAGTGGTTCGGTGTCGGTCTGGGCAACAGCATCCAGAAGCAGTTCTACCTGCCGGAAGCCCACACCGACTTCGTCTTCTCGGTGCTGGCCGAGGAGCTCGGCCTGGTTGGCGCGCTGGCCACCCTGGGGCTGTTCGTCTTCGTCAGTGTACGTGCGCTGTACGTCGGTCTGTGGGCCGAGAAGGCCAAGCAGTTCTTCTCTGCCTATGTCGCCTACGGTCTGGCGTTCCTGTGGATCGGTCAGTTCCTGATCAATATCGGCGTGAACACCGGTCTGTTGCCGACCAAGGGCCTGACCCTGCCGTTCCTCAGCTACGGCGGCTCGTCGCTGGTGATCTGCTGCGTGAGTCTGGCGCTGCTGCTGCGTATCGAGTGGGAGCGGCGCAACATCCTGGGTAACGAGGACGTGGATTTCACCGAAGCGGATTTTGCCGAGGAGGTCAGCCATGCGCGGTAATGTGCTGATCATGGCCGGCGGCACCGGTGGTCACGTATTCCCGGCGCTGGCCTGCGCGCGCGAGTTCCAGGCGCGCGGTTACGTCGTGCACTGGCTGGGCACGCCGCGTGGCATCGAGAACGAACTGGTCCCGCAGGCAGGCCTGCCGCTGCACCTGATCAACGTCAGCGGCCTGCGTGGCAAGGGCAAGCTGTCCTTGCTCAAGGCGCCGTTCCAGCTGTTGCGTTCGCTGCTGCAGGCGCGTCGTATCGTGCGTGAACTGCAGCCGGTGTGCGTGCTCGGCATGGGCGGCTATGTCACCGGGCCTGGCGGTCTGGCCGCGCGCATGGCCGGTGTGCCGCTGGTGATTCATGAGCAGAACGCCGTGGCCGGTACCGCCAATCGTCTGCTGTCGCGCATCGCCACGCGCATCTGCGAGGCTTTCCCTAACACCTTCGCGGTTTCCGACAAGCGCCGCACCACTGGCAACCCGGTGCGTGAGGAGCTGTTCCTGGAAACGCCGCGCGAGCCGCTGGCCGGTCGCAAGCCGAAACTGCTGGTGCTGGGCGGCAGCCTGGGTGCCGAGCCGCTGAACAAATTGCTGCCTGCCGCGCTGGGGAAAATCCCTGCTGACCTGCGTCCGCAGGTGTTCCATCAGGCCGGCAAGCAACATGCCGAAATCACTGCGGAGCGTTATCGCGATGCCGCGGTCGAAGCCGAGGTCGCGCCCTTCATCAAGGACATGGCTCGCGCTTATGGCTGGGCCGATCTGGTGGTTTGCCGCGCCGGTGCGCTGACTGTCAGCGAACTGGCCGCAGCCGGTCTGCCGTCGTTTCTCGTGCCACTGCCGCACGCCATCGACGACCACCAGAGCCGCAATGCCGAATATCTGGCGAAGGAGGGCGCCGCTGTCCTTCTTGCGCAACATGCCACTGACGCGGACACGCTCGCCGCGCAGCTCACCGAGGTTCTGATGCACCTGGAAAAACTCAATGTTATGGGCGCCACCGCGCGTCGCCTGGCCAAGCCCGATGCCACCCGCTCGGTGGTCGACATCTGCCAGGAGGTGATGCGTGGCTAAGTCTCCCGCTGCGGTCAAAGCCGAAGTTCGGCGCATGCGCCGTATCCGCCGCATCCATTTCGTCGGTATCGGCGGCGTGGGCATGTGCGGTATCGCCGAGGTGCTGTTGAACCTGGGTTACGAAGTCTCCGGCTCCGACCTCAAGGCTTCGGCCGTCACCGAGCGGCTGAAGAGTTTCGGCGCGCAGATTTTCATCGGTCATGCTGCCGAGAACGCCGAACTGGCCGACGTGCTGGTGGTGTCCAGTGCCGTCAACACCAGCAATCCGGAAGTCGCCACCGCCCTGGAGCGGCGTATCCCGGTGGTGCCGCGTGCCGAGATGCTCGCCGAGCTGATGCGCTACCGTCACGGCATCGCCGTGGCCGGCACCCATGGCAAGACCACCACCACCAGTCTGCTGGCGTCGGTGTTCGCCGCCGGTGGTCTCGACCCGACCTTCGTCATCGGTGGGCGGCTGAATGCGGCCGGCACCAATGCCCAGCTTGGCTCCAGCCGCTTCCTGATCGCCGAAGCCGACGAGAGCGACGCCAGCTTCCTGCACCTGCAGCCGATGGTCTCGGTGGTCACCAATATCGACGCCGACCACATGAGCACCTACGGCGGTGACTTCAACAAGCTGAAGAAGACCTTCATCGAGTTCCTCCACAACCTGCCGTTCTACGGTCTGGCCGTGCTCTGCGTGGACGATCCGGTGGTGCGCGAGCTGCTGCCGCAGGTCGGCCGCCCGACCGTGACCTATGGCTTTGCCGAAGATGCCGACGTGCGTGCGATCAACGTGCGCCAGGAAGGCATGCGCACCTACTTCACCGTGCTGCGCCCGGACTGCGAGCCGCTCGACGTGTCGGTGAACATGCCGGGCAACCACAACGTCCTCAATGCCCTGGCGACCATCGCCATCGCCAGCGACGAGGGCATCGACGATGCCGCCATCGTAGCCGGGCTGTCGGGCTTCCAGGGTGTTGGTCGACGCTTCCAGATCTACGGCGAACTGCCGGTGGACGGTGGCAGCGTGATGCTGGTCGACGATTACGGTCATCACCCGCGCGAAGTGGCCGCCGTGATCAAGGCCGTGCGTGGTGGCTGGCCGGAGCGTCGCCTGGTGATGGTCTACCAGCCGCACCGCTACAGCCGCACCCGTGATCTGTATGACGACTTCGTGCAGGTGCTCGGCGAAGCCAACGTGCTGCTGCTGGTGGAAGTCTACCCGGCTGGCGAAGAGCCGATTCCGGGCGCCGACAGCCGCCAGCTGTGCCACAGCATCCGTCAGCGTGGCCAGCTCGACCCGATCTATGTCGAGCGTGGTGCCGACCTGGCGCCGCTGCTCAAACCGCTGCTGCGTGCCGGCGACATCCTGCTGTGCCAAGGCGCTGGCGATATCGGCGCAGTGGCACCGCAACTGATCAAACACCCGCTGTTCGTAGGGGAGTCGAAATGAGTTTGCACAGTACCCTCGATCCCAAGGCCTTCGGCCGCGTCGCCGTGCTGTTCGGCGGCAAGAGCGCCGAGCGCGAGGTGTCGCTGAAATCCGGCAACGCCGTGCTCAGCGCCCTGCAGGCCGGTGGTGTGGACGCCTTCGGCATCGACGTGGGTGATGATTTCCTGCAGCGCCTTGTCAGCGAGACGATCGACCGCGCCTTTATCGTGCTGCACGGTCGCGGTGGCGAGGACGGCTCCATGCAGGGCCTGCTCGAGTGCGCCGGCATTCCCTACACCGGCAGCGGCATCCTGGCCTCCGCCCTGGCGATGGACAAGCTGCGCACCAAGCAGGTCTGGCACAGCCTCGGCCTGCCGACGCCGCGCCATGCCGTGCTGACCTCGCGTGCTGACTGCGAGGCCGCTGCCACCGAACTGGGCTTCCCGCTGATCGTCAAACCGGCGCATGAAGGTTCCAGCATCGGCATGGCCAAGGTCGACAGCGTCGAGGCGCTGATCGCTGCCTGGCAGGACGCCGCGCGCTACGACAGCCAGGTGCTGGTCGAGCAGTGGATCGCCGGCCCGGAATACACCATCGCGGTGCTGCGTGGCCAGGTGCTGCCGCCCATCGGGCTCGGCACGCCACACACGTTCTACGACTACGACGCCAAGGACCTGGCCGATGACACCCAGTACCGCATTCCCTGTGGTCTGTCCGCCGAGAAGGAAGCCGAGCTCAAGGAATTGACCGCGCGTGCCTGCGAGGCCGTGGGCACTCAGGGTTGGGCGCGTGCCGACGTGATGCAGGATGCCAGTGGCCAGTTCTGGCTGTTGGAAGTGAATACCGTACCGGGCATGACCGATCACAGCCTGGTACCGATGGCCGCGCGTGCTGCCGGTCTGGATTTCCAGCAACTGGTGCTGGCGATCCTGGCTGACAGCGTCGAGGCGAGGGGTTAAGCGATGAGCATCGCTCTGCGTCATCAGGACTCGCTGAGGGCTCCGCAACGCGGCAAGCCCGCGCCGCGTGGCGCCAGCCGTCTGGTGGCCAAGGAGCCGATGCGTCTGCGCATGCCCAAGGCGGATTTCTCCTGGGTTGGACGGCTGCTCTGGCCGCTGGTGCTGGTCGGTCTGGGCTTTGGCGCTTACGAAGGGGCGCTGCGCCTGCTGCCGTACGCCGACCGCCCGATTGCGCGCATCAGCGTGCAGGGTGATCTGGCTTATGTCAGTCAGCAGGCGGTGCAGCGGCGGATCGCGCCGTACATCGAGGCGAGCTTCTTCAGTGCTGACCTGCGTGGCATGCGCGAGGAACTCGAGCGCATGCCCTGGATCGCCCACGCCGAAGTGCGTCGCGTCTGGCCGGATCAGATCGACGTGCGCCTGGAAGAACAGCTGCCCATCGCCCGTTGGGGCGACGAGGCACTGCTCAACAACCAGGGTCAGGCGTTCGCGCCGCAGGAGCTGGACAACTATCAGCATCTGCCGCAGCTGTCCGGCCCGAAGCGGGCGCAGCCGAAGGTGATGCAGCAGTATCAGATGCTCAGTCAGCTGCTGCGGCCGCTGGGCTTCACCGTGGTCGGGCTGCAGTTGCGCGAGCGCGGCAGCTGGTTCCTCTCGGCCACCGAGAATGCCAGCGGTCAGCGCATCGACATCCTGCTGGGACGTGATCACGTGGTGGAAAAAATGCGTCGTTTTGCCGCCATCTACGAGCGGGAGCTGAAAGAACAAAGCGCGAACATCGCGCGCATCGACCTGCGTTATGCCAACGGCCTGGCCGTTGCCTGGCGTGAGCCGGTGGAGCCGGCTACGGCCGAGCAGAAAGTGAATTGAGGAGAGGCAGGACTAAATGAATAGCGCGCAGAGCGGCAAGATGATCGTTGGCCTGGACATCGGCACCTCCAAGGTGGTGGCGCTGGTGGGCGAGGTGACGGCCGACGGCCAGCTGGAAATCGTCGGTATCGGCACTCATCCGTCGCGCGGGCTGAAAAAGGGCGTGGTGGTCAATATCGAATCTACCGTGGCCTCGATTCAGCGTGCCGTGGAAGAGGCGCAGCGGATGGCTGGCTGCCGCATTCACTCGGCGTTCGTCGGTGTGGCCGGCAATCACATCCGCAGCCTGAACAGCCACGGCATCGTAGCCATCCGTGATCGCGAAGTCAGCCCGGCCGACATCGAGCGCGTGCTCGACGCCGCGCAGGCCGTGGCGATCCCGGCGGACCAGCGCGTGCTGCACACCCTGGCGCAGGACTACGTGATCGACAACCAGGAGGGCGTGCGCGAGCCACTGGGCATGTCCGGCGTGCGTCTGGAGGCCAAGGTGCACGTGGTGACCTGCGCCGTGAACGCTGCGCAGAACATCGAGAAGTGCGTGCGCCGCTGCGGCCTGGAAGTCGACGACATCATCCTCGAGCAGCTGGCTTCGGCTTACTCGGTGCTGACCGAGGACGAGAAGGAACTGGGCGTGTGCCTGGTGGACATCGGCGGCGGCACCACCGATATCGCCATCTTCACCGAAGGCGCCATTCGCCATACCGCGGTGATCCCGATTGCCGGTGACCAGGTCACCAACGACATCGCCATGGCCCTGCGCACGCCGACCCAGTACGCCGAGGAAATCAAGATTCGCTACGCCTGCGCCCTGGCCAAACTGGCCGGTGCTGGCGAAACCATCAAGGTGCCCAGCGTCGGCGACCGTCCGCCGCGCGACCTCTCGCGTCAGTCCCTGGCCGAAGTGGTCGAGCCGCGTTACGACGAGCTGTTCACCCTGGTGCAGGCCGAGCTGCGTCGCAGCGGCTACGAAGACCTGATCCCGGCCGGCATCGTCATGACCGGCGGCACGGCGAAGATGGAAGGCGCGGTCGAGCTGGCCGAGGAAATCTTCCATATGCCGGTGCGGCTCGGTGTGCCGCACAGCGTCAAGGGCATGGGCGACGTGGTGCGCAACCCGATTTATTCCACCGGTGTGGGTTTGCTGTTGTACGGGCTGCAAAAGCAGAACGACGGCATTTCCATGTCGGTGGGCAGTCCTTACCAGGACGAAAGCAAAACCCCGGTACTCGAACGCATCAAGCGTTGGGTGCAAGGCAATTTCTAAATTTGCAGTAGGCGTTACAACTAGAAAGGAAGGAGAGGGATCATGTTCGAACTAGTAGATAACATTCCGCAAAGCGCGGTTATCAAAGTAATAGGTGTCGGTGGTGGCGGCGGCAACGCAGTCAATCACATGGCGGTCAGCAACATCGAGGGCGTCGAGTTCATCTGCGCCAATACCGATGCGCAGGCGCTGAAGAACATCGGCGCACGTACCGTGCTGCAACTCGGCCCGGGCGTGACCAAGGGGCTGGGTGCTGGTGCCAATCCGGAGGTCGGTCGTCAGGCCGCGCTGGAAGATCGCGAGCGCATCGCCGAAGTGCTTGCCGGCACCGACATGGTGTTCATCACCACCGGCATGGGGGGGGGTACCGGTACCGGCGCTGCGCCGGTGATTGCCGAGGTGGCCAAGGAACTGGGCATTCTCACCGTGGCCGTGGTCACCCGTCCGTTCCCGTTCGAGGGCAAGAAGCGCATGGTCATTGCCGATGAAGGCATCCGCGCGCTGTCCGAGAGTGTCGACTCGCTGATCACCATCCCCAACGAAAAACTGCTGACCATCCTCGGCAAGGACGCCAGCCTGCTGTCCGCCTTCGCCAAGGCTGACGACGTGCTGGCGGGTGCGGTGCGCGGTATCTCCGACATCATCAAGCGTCCGGGCATGATCAACGTCGACTTCGCCGACGTGAAGACCGTGATGAGCGAAATGGGCATGGCCATGATGGGCACCGGCTGCGCCAGCGGTCCGAACCGTGCGCGTGAAGCGACCGAGGCGGCGATCCGCAACCCGCTGCTGGAAGACGTCAACCTGCAGGGCGCGCGCGGCATCCTGGTGAACATCACTGCCGGTCCGGACCTGTCGCTGGGTGAGTACTCCGACGTGGGTAACATCATCGAACAGTTCGCTTCCGAGCACGCCACCGTCAAGGTCGGCACCGTGATCGACGCCGACATGCGCGACGAACTGCACGTCACCGTGGTCGCTACCGGTCTCGGCGCGCGCATGGAGAAGCCGGTGAAGGTGGTCGACAACACCGTTCAGGTCGCCGTCAGCCAGCCGGTTGCCCAGCAGCCTGCCGCGCAGCCGCGCGGCGAGCAGTCGGTCAACTACAAGGACTATGAGAGTCCGTCCGTGCAGCGCCTGAGCCATGGCGGTGCGGCCA
>CAMPIF010000095.1 GCA_946886245.1 Ectopseudomonas composti
CACGGCGATGTGGGGGTGTATATAGAGGGAAAGCAGCGCCCTCAGCCCCTCCTCCAACCCAACCAGCTTGTTGTATTCACGTTCCGGCGTGCGCACCCGTACGTGCGCCTTCTTCACCGCAGGCAGTCCCTGAAAATCCTCGATGACCTGATGCAGATCCACCGCAGCGGGACAATGGCTGAACTGGTCCCGGCTCAGCGGGCAATTGTTGCACTGCTGATGATCCAGACGCGTCCACTTCGGTGCCTGCGCGGCGGCACCGTGATCGTAGGCGCGATCCAACTCGATCCGGTAGCTGAACTCATGCTCGTCGTCCAGGACGATGCGGTAATCGATTGCCATCTATGGTCCGTCCAGTGCTGACAGATAGTGTTGGATTGAATGACGACTCAGGCCCGCCAACGCCAGTGCGGGCCAGACAATCTTACGGTTGCCGGACAGCCCTACTCGGCTCAGTCCTCCAGTTCCGCCCAGCGCTCCAGTAGTTCGTCGAGTTCTTTTTGCAATGCCTCGAGGCGAGCTAGCGTTTCGCCAGTATGCTCCGCAGTCTGCTGATAGAACGCCGGCTGCGCAATTTCGGCCTGCAATGCCGCGATGTTTTTTTCGACTGCGTCTATTTTTCCAGGCAGGGCCTCCAGTTCGCGCTGGACCTTGTAGCTGAGTTTCTTCTTTGCCGGAGCGGCTTCGGCGACCGGCGCCGCCGGTTTGCTCGCCGGCGCTTCGGTCTTGCTTTCCTTCGTCTCGGTTACACCGAGCAGCCTGGGCGAACCACCCTGGCGGAGCCAGTCCTGATAACCGCCGACATACTCACGCACCACCCCGTTCCCCTCGAACACCAGGGTGCTGGTCACCACGTTGTCGAGGAAGGCACGGTCGTGGCTGACCATCAGCACGGTACCAGGGAAATTGAGCAGTACTTCTTCGAGCAGTTCCAGGGTTTCTACGTCCAGGTCGTTGGTCGGTTCGTCGAGCACCAGCAGGTTGGCCGGCTTGCTGAACAACTTGGCCAGCAACAGTCGTGCCCGTTCGCCACCCGATAGCGCCTTGACCGGGGTACGGGCGCGTTGCGGGCTGAACAGGAAGTCGCCCAGATAGCTCAGTACATGGCGGTTCTGGCCGTCGATAGTGATGAAATCGCGACCTTCGGCGACGTTGTCGATTACCGTCTTCTCCGGCTCGAGCTGGTGACGTAATTGGTCGAAATACGCCACTTCCAGTTTGGTGCCGACCTCGATCTTGCCGCTGCTCGGTTGCAGATCGCTGAGCAACAGCTTGAGCAGGGTGGTCTTGCCGGTACCGTTGGCACCAAGCAGGCCGATGCGGTCGCCGCGCTGCAGGACCATGGAGAAATCCTTGACCAGGAACGGGCCGCCGGCGTGAGCGAAACTGACGTTCTCTGCCACCATCACCTGCTTGCCGGACTTGTCCGCAGTATCGAGCTGGATGTTCGCCTTACCCTGGCGCTCGCGCCGCTCGCTACGTTCCGCACGCATCGCCTTGAGCGCACGTACACGCCCTTCGTTACGGGTGCGACGGGCCTTGATGCCCTGACGAATCCACACTTCCTCCTGAGCCAGGCGCTTGTCGAACAGCGCGTTGGCGGTTTCCTCGGCAGCCAGTTGCTGCTCTTTGTGTACCAGGAAGCTGGCGTAGTCACCGTTCCAGTCGATCAGGCCGCCACGATCCAGTTCGAGGATGCGCGTAGCCAGGTTCTGCAGGAAGGAGCGGTCGTGGGTAATGAACAGCACGGCGCCGCCAAAGTCTTTCAGCGCCTCTTCCAGCCAGGCGATGGCGCCGATGTCCAGGTGGTTGGTCGGCTCATCGAGCAGCAGCAGATCAGGCTCGGACACCAGTGCCTGCGCCAGCAGCACGCGACGCCGCCAGCCCCCGGAGAGCTCGGCCAGCGTCTTGTCGGCCGGCAACTGCAGGCGGCTCAGGGTGCTGTCGACCAGTTGCTGCAGACGCCAGCCGTCTTTGGCTTCCAGCTCCTGCTGCACGTGCATCAATTGCTCGAGGTCGTCATCCCCGTGGATGTTCTGCGCCAGGTGGTGATAACGCGCCAACAGCTCGCCAACGCCGGCCAGGCCTTCGGCGACCACGTCGAACACCGTGCGCTCGTCGGCGCGCGGCAGCTCCTGCGGCAGCTCGCCGATCTTCAGCCCCGGAGCGCGCCAGATCTCGCCGTCATCGGCCATCTGGTCGCCCTTGACCAAGCGCAGCATGCTCGATTTACCGGTGCCGTTGCGGCCGATGATGCACACCCGCTCACCCCGCGCGATCTGCCAGGACACCCCGTCGAGCAGGGGCATGGCGCCATAGGCGAGGGATACATCGGCAAACTTGAGCAGGGTCATGGGCATCTCCAGAAACAGGCGGCGCATTCTACCCGAGTTGCCAGCCGGCTGTTGCCGTTTCCACAGACGCAACAGATGTCGCCCCTGCTCATCATCTGGCGCAGGCAAAGCGCATCTTTGCTACATGTGTCCATCTGGCCCGACGGCATTCACCGCACCCCGATGAAGCGCTAAGCTAGAGCTATGCAACGACACGGATCGTGTTGCCCCATACCTCTGCTTCTCCTGGAAATGCCATGCGCAGTCGCTTTCTCTCTGTAGTTTCCTGTCTGATTATTACCGCCACCGCTGTCGCCAGTGTCGAAGCTGCCAGCCTCACCCAGCAGCGCCAGTACTATGATGAGGCCAAGCGGGCCCTGGCCAAGGGCGACAGTGGCCCTTATCGCCAGTATGCCAACGCGCTGCGCGATTACCCACTGACGCCTTATCTGGCCTATGACGAGCTGACCAACCGGCTCAAGTCGGCCAGCAATGCCGAGATCGAGAAGTTTCTCGCCGAACACGGGGACCTGCCCCAGGCCAGTTGGATGAAACTGCGCTGGTTGCGCTGGCTGGCCGAGCGTGGCGACTGGAAGCCCTTTCTCGATCACTACGACGCCAAGCTCAATTTCACCGAACTGGATTGCCTGTATGGCCAGTACCAGCTCAGCCACGGCCTGACTGCCGAAGGCAACGCCACCGCCGAGAAGCTCTGGCTGGTGGGAAAATCCCAGCCCAACGCCTGTGACCCGCTGTTCGAACGCTGGGCCGCCAATGGCCAGCTCACCGAGCAACGCCGCTGGCAGCGCACCAAGCTGGCGGTGGAAAGCGGCAACTACGGCCTGGCCAACTTCCTGATCAAGGGCCTGCCAACGCTCGGTGAGCGCGGCAAGCTGATGGTCGAAGTGGCGCAGAAGCCGCAACTGCTGAAGAACACTGCGCGCTTCGCGCCAGCCGATAGCACCATGAGCGATGTGGTCGGCCTCGGCTTGCGCCGCCTGGCTCGGCAGAACCCGGAAGATGCCCTGGCCCTGCTCGACGGCTACGCCCAGCGCATGAAGTTCTCCTCCGACGAACAGGTCGCCATCGCCCGGCAGATCGGCCTGCGCCTGGCGCAACGCTTCGACCTGCGCGGCCTGCAGGTAATGGCCAAGTACGACCCGCAACTGCGTGACAACACCGTCAGCGAATGGCGTGCGCGCCTACTGCTGCGTCACGGCCGCTGGGAAGAGGCCTATCAGCTGACCCAGAACATGCCGTCCGATCTGGCCAGCAGCAACCGCTGGCGTTACTGGAATGCGCGCAGCCTGCAACTGGCGCAACCCAACAGCCAGCAGCCGGCCGTGCTGTTCCAGGCGCTGGCCAAGGAGCGCGACTTCTATGGCTTCATGGCGGCGGATCAGGTCAAGGCGCCTTACGCGTTGAACAACCAGCCACTGGCCCTCGATCCCAAGGTGGTACAGAAAGTGCGCAACACTGCCGGCATCAAGCGCGCAATGGAATTCCATGAACGCGGGCAGATCGTCGATGGCCGCCGCGAGTGGTATCACGTCAGCCGCCTGTTCAGCCGCGATGAACTGGTGGCCCAGGCGCGCCTGGCCTACGAAATGGAGTGGTATTTCCCGGCCATCCGCACCATCAGCCAGGCCCAGTACTGGGACGATCTGGAAGTGCGCTTCCCCATGGCCCATCGCAACGAGCTGGTACGCGAAGCCAAGCGCCGTGATCTGCATTCGAGCTGGGTGTTCGCCATCACCCGCCAGGAAAGTGCCTTCATGGCCGACGCCCGCTCCCACGCAGGCGCCATGGGCCTGATGCAGCTGATGCCGGCCACCGCCAAGGAAACCGCACGCAAGTTCGGCATCCCCCTGGCTTCGCCGCAACTGGCACTCAACCCGGACACCAACATCCAACTGGGCGCGGCTTATCTCAGCCAGGTGTACGGTCAGTTCAATGGCAACCGCGTACTCGCCTCGGCTGCCTACAACGCCGGTCCAGGTCGCGTGCGCCAGTGGCTGCGCGGCGCCAATCACCTCAGTTACGACGTCTGGGTCGAGAACATTCCGTTCGACGAAACCCGCCAGTACGTGCAGAACGTGCTGTCTTACTCGGTGATCTACGGTCAGAAGCTGGGCGCCCCCCACCCGCTGGTGGCATGGAACGAGCGTTTCTTCGACGATCAATAAAACGAAAGCCACGATCAGGCAGGTGTCTGATCGGGGCTCGCTTTTCCATACGCCACGCAGGGGCCAGAGGGCGTTCCGCGTCAATACCTCATGGGCCTCAGGCCACCGCCGCGACAAAAGTTGCCGCGTCCATCAGATGTTCCGGCAGCTAGCGGATCACCCGGTGCGTACGGCGCACCCTACTCCAGGACTTCGACCGGCATTCCTACCTGCAGCTCACCGATGCCACGCGGCAGCAGGTTCTGCCCGAAATACACGTCGCCATCGCGTTCCCGATAGGTCTTGAGCGTGGCCAGCGGCTCACGCTGGACGCTACGCTCGCCCGTCTGCGGGTCGATGGTGGTGAGGATGCAGCGCGAGCAGCCCTTGGCCACCTCGAACTCCACCTCGCCGATGCGGATGCGCTTCCAGCTGTCTTCCGCGTAGGGTTCGCTGCCGGTGACCACCAGGTTTGGGCGAAAACGCAGCATGGACAGCGGCTGCCCGACTCGCAGGGAGAGATCGTCCAACGAGGCCTGGCCAATCAGCAGCAGCGGGAAACCATCGGCGAAGGCCACGCGATCCCCCGGCTGCGCATAGGCGGTGTCGACCTGGCGGGTACGTTCTTCCGGCACCTGCACCAGGCGACAAGGCTTGCCCAGCAGGTCGCTGAGCCACGCGGCCGCTTCATCACCGGCATCCGGCACGCGCAGGCTGTCACGCCAGACGATGACGCCACGCAGATCCTGCTCGGGATCGGGCAGCGCCACGCACAGCTCATTGCGACCGGGCGCGCTCAGGGTCAAGCCACCGCGCGCGTCGTACAGGGCGCTCAACTGGCTCATCTGCGGCAGCAGGCGCTGGGTGATGAAGCGGCCGTTGTCGGCGTCGACCAGCATCCAGCGCCGATCGCCCTGCAGGCCGAGACCGTCGACCGCACTGCGCTGCAGCACTTCGCCGCGACCGGACTTGAGCGGATAACGGTACAGCCCCGAAAGACTCGGCATGGGTCAGCTTCCTGTTGGCAAAACGCCGTTATACGAGCTGACGGCGATGCTCACAAGCGCTGCGAGGCATCAAGGGCTTAGCGAGCTTCGTCCAGCTCGAGACGTTGACGAATTACATCCACCAGTTTGTCCGGCTGGAACTTGGAGAGGAAATTGTCGCAGCCGACCTTCTTCACCATCGCCTCGTTGAAGCTGCCCGACAGCGATGTGTGCAGCACCACGTAGAGATCCTTGAGACGCGGGTCGTTGCGGATTTCGCTGGTGAGGCGATAGCCGTCCATTTCCGGCATCTCGGCATCGGTGAAGATCATCAGCAGCTTGTCGGTCATCACCTCACCGGTGTCGGCCCACTTCTTCAGCAGGTTGAGGGCCTTGAGGCCGTCACTGGCCATGTGCAGGCGAAGACCCAACTGCGTCAGGGTATCGCGCAGCTGGCTCAGCGCCACGCTGGAATCGTCCACCAGCAGCACTTCGCGGCCACGGGCTTTTTCCAGCAGAGGGTCGGCGAGTTTCTCCGCGGAAACCTTGGTGCTCATCGGCACGATCTCGGCGAGCACCTTCTCCACATCGATGACCTCGACGATCTGATCCTCGACCTTGGTGATAGCGGTCAGGTAGTGCTGACGTCCGGCGCCACCCGGGGGCGGCAGAATCGACTCCCAGTTGAGGTTGAGGATGCGATCCACACTGCCAACCAGGAAGGCCTGCACCGAACGGTTGTACTCGGTGACGATGATGGTGCTGCGCTCATCCGGCACCAGTGGGCGCATGCCGATAGCCTGGGACAGATCGATCACCGGCAGGGTCTGACCGCGCAGGTTGACCACGCCGCAGACGAAGCGATGACGCTGTGGCATCAGCGTCAGCTTGGGCATCTGCAGGACTTCCTGCACCTTGAACACGTTGATGGCGAACAACTGCCGGCCAGCCAGGCGGAACATGAGAATTTCCAGACGGTTCTCGCCGACCAGTTGCGTGCGTTGATCTACTGAATCGAGGATGCCGGCCATCATGTGCTCCGAGGTATGTAAGGTGATTCTAGTCTGCCGTTCGGGTTATCGGCGGACTGCCGGCAGACTGAAGCATTGCTGGCGCGCAGCCATCATGCCTCAGCGCTCTGTACCTGACCAGCGAGCAGGGATGAATGCTCGGGCAGATGCAGACGCAGGGCGCCAGGTTCGGCACGAAAGCGCAGACCTTTGCTTTCCATCGGCTCGCCGTCGAGATTCAGGTCCAAACCCTCCAGCGCTTCCACCTCCAGCCAGGGCAGCCGCGCGCTGACCGCAACGCTCTGCAAGCCAAGAATGCCCCCGGACAACAGCGTGCCCAAGGTACTGACTGCATCCTGCGCCGCCGGCACGATGCAGATATCGAGCAGGCCATCGTTGATGCTCGCCTCCGGACAAAGCAGGTGCCCACCACCGGCCTGTCGGCCGTTACCGATGCCCAGGGCCAGGAACTCGCCCTGCCATTCGAAATCCGGCCCATGAAAACGACCGGCTGCCGCGCGCACTTCGGAAAACCGACTGAGCCCGGTGAGCAGATAAGCGGCGCCGCCCAGGACTTTCTTGAGTTCCTCAGGCGTATTGGCCGTCACGTTGGAGCCGAAACCACCGGTGGCCATGTTCAGAAAGGCCCGCTCGCCCGCCATGCCCACATCCACCGCCACCGGCTCGAACTCGAGCAGGGCCAACGCCGCAGCAGGCGTCAGCGGAATACCGGCAGCGTGGGCAAAATCATTGGCCGTGCCCAGCGGCAGCAGCGCCAGGCTGGCATCGCTTTGCGCCCTGACCAGCGCCTCGACCACATCACGCAGGGTGCCGTCACCACCGCCAGCGATCAGCGTTGAATAACCGGCGGCCAATCCTTCCTCGACCAGCCGCTCGGCGTCGCCACCTTCCCAGGTCAGGCGCACGGCCAGATCCCAACCACGCTCGCGCAGGCCGTTCACCGCCGCTCTCACCTCTTCGTTCAACGCCTGCTTGCCATGCAGGATCAGCCAGGCCTTGCGTTCGCGCATGGCGCGTCCTCCTTGAAAGAATCAGCGAAAGCCTAGTGCTTGGCCTTCATGAAGATTAATCAAATTAATCGATATCAATTCTGTAAAAATTGCGCTTTTAAATCGATCAATCCAAATGGATCATTCGCCATCAACGCGGCACGGGACTGAACTCGTGCATGACTGGAGGATTGACCATGATCGATGTACGTCCGTTCGAACAACTCGGTGGTGCTCACCACGGCTGGCTCAACGCCCGTCACCATTTTTCCTTCGCCGAATACCATGACGCCGAGCGGATGAACTGGGGCCGTCTGCGCGTGTGGAACGACGACGAGATCGCACCGCACTCGGGCTTCCCGCCGCACCCGCATCGCGACATGGAGATCATCACCTATGTTCGCGAAGGTGCCATCAGCCACGAGGACAACCTGGGCAACAAAGGCCGTACCGAGGCCGGCGACGTGCAGGTGATGAGCGCCGGCACCGGTATCGCCCACAGCGAATACAACCTGGAGGACGCAACCACCAAGATCTTCCAGATCTGGATTCAGCCAAATCAGGCCGGCTTGCCGCCCTCCTGGGGCGCCAAGCCGTTCCCCAAAGGTGACCGCTCGGGATCATTCGTCACCCTGGCCAGCGGTTACGAGGAGGATGTCGACGCCCTGCGCATCCGTACCGACGCGCGCCTGGTGGCCGCCATGGTCAAGGCAGGAGAGAGCGCCGAGTACAGCCTGCAACCAGGCCGCAAGGCCTATCTGGTGGGCGCCACCGGTGCGTTCAGTGTCAACGGCGTAGCCGTCAAGGCACGTGATGGCGTGGCCATCGCCGATGAAACGCTGATCCGCATCGAAGCGCAGGAAGACAGCGAGATCGTGCTGGTGGATGTCGCCTGATGCACAAACCATCGCCCTCCACTTCGGAGGGCGATTGGTTTCTGTAGTGATGTAGGGCGGACTCAGGAGCGAAGCGAACAGTCCGCCGTTCCTCGGTGCTACACAAGTCCAGCGGCGTACTGCTTCGCGAGTAAGCCCTACGTCCATACGCCCACCGCATGCCTCTACGCCGGGTAGCCGGTGATCTTGCGAATGCGCTGGTACAGCGGCTTGAGCTGGCGGTACATGCGCTGATAGACCTGCCCGTAGAGCTGCTGGTAAACGCGCTGGGCCTCCGGGTTCGGCTGGAACACCTGACCAACCCGCGTCATGGCGGCGATTGCAGCCGGATAATCGGCGTGCAACCCCAGCCCCACTGCGCAGTTGATCGCCGCGCCCAGGCCGCTGGTTTCATAAAGGTGCGGACGCTCGGCCGGCAGGCCAAAGATGTCGGCAGTCAGCTGCATCGCCGCATCGCTCTGCGAACCGCCACCGGAGACGCGCAGGCGCTCGATGCGGGTGCCGGAGCGTTTTTCGATGCGCTCCTTGCCCTGGCGCAGGGCATAGGCCAATCCTTCCAGAATCGCCCGATACAGATGCGCGCGGGTGTGGACGTCACCAAAACCGATGATCGAGCCCTTGGCCTCCAGGCCCGGCTCACGAATGCCCGGCGTCCAGTATGGTTGCAGCATCAGGCCCATGGAACCCGGCGGCACGGCGTTGACCAGTTCGTCGAACAGCGCCTCGGGTGGCACACCCAGCGCTTCGGCGCGCTGCATCTCGCGCAAGCCGAACTCCTGCTTGAACCAGCTGACCATCCAGAAGCCGCGATAGATCATCACCTCGGTGTTGAAGTGATCCGGCAACGCTGCCGGATACGGTGGTATCAGCGCGATGGTTTCCAGATAACGGCTGCGCGTGGTGTTGATGGTGGCCGTGGTGCCGTAGGAGAGGCAGGCAGTGGTCGCCTCCAGCACACCCGAACCAAGGACTTCGCAGGCCTTGTCGGCTCCGGCGGCGATCAGTGGCAGCCCCTCTGGAATACCGGTATGGAGGCTCGCGGAGGCCGTGATGCTGCCCAGGCGCTCACCCGGTTTGAACAGCTCGGGCAGTTGCTCGCGACGCACCGACAGCGCCTGCCACTTCCAGTCACCAGGCGCGGCCCAGCGCAGGCGCTTGTAATCGAACGGCAGGTAGGCCACGCAACTGCTGGTCGAATCGACGAAGCGACCACACAGGCGATGGGTGAGAAAGCCCGAGAGCAACAGCACCTTGTGCGCGCGGTCAGCGATGTCCGGCTGATGCTGGGCGACCCAGTTGACCTCGGCCTGGCCACGAAAATGATTCACAGCCTCCTCGGCGCGCACCAGTTTGAACAGCCAGCCCCACAGGCCCTTGATCCGCCCCGCGACCTCGGCACGTCGCTGGTCGAGCCAGAGAATCGCCGGGCGCAACGGCGCACCCTGCTCATCGACGTGAATGATGCTGCCGCGCTGAGTGGTGACGGCGACGCCCCTGATCAGGCTGCGGTCGATATCCACCTGCTGCCACAGCAGGCGACAGGCCTCGCCGAGGCTGGCCCAGTAGTATTCCGGGTCCTGCTCGGCCCAGCCCGGCTGGCTGGAGAAATAGGGGTCGAGCTCCACCTTGCCCTTGGCCAGCAGGTTGCCCTGAGTATCGAACAGCAGCGCGCGCACGCTCTGGGTGCCGTTATCGATGCTCAGCAGGTAGCTTGGTTCGCTCAAGGTGTGATCCTTCTTGTTGTACCTATGCCCATGCGTAGCCCGGATGAAATCCGGGAGCGGCATCTTCACTCGTCCCCGGATTACATCCGGGCTACAACTGGCAGACCTGAGTATCAATGGATTGCTGGTGCGCGCGGCGCACCCTACGGGGAGTGCGATCCGAGTTACGGCAGGCTGTAACAGCGTTGCCACAGCGCCAGGTAATTCGTCTCTTCCTGCTGCCAGCGTGCATCGCTCCAACCCAGGCGCGGCTGGCACAGTGAGCGGATACGCGGCAGCTCGGCGCGGCCGCCGCCAGCCAGGAGCAGGCCCAGGCGAGTGCGCCGCAGCAGCAGGTCGTCCAGGTGCAGCACCAGCTCGCCTTCGGCCGCCCAGGCCAGTTCGGCCCACAAGGTGTCGGTGCCGGCGACGCAATCGCCGCCGACTTCGTCGATCAGGCGCAGCACGTCCTTCAGTTGCCGGCCATGTCGGCCAAGCAGACGCCGCTGCTGCGCCAGGCTCAGGTGCGACATTTCCAGCGGCGGGCAGTCGCGGAACACGGCGCCGCCCTGATCGTCCACCGACTTGCCGACGAAAACCGCGCAGGCGCGCAGCACCTGAAGCGCCAGCAAGCGAAAGGTGGTCAGCTTGCCGCCGGCCAGGGTCACGCTGCCCGGCTCGACCCATAGCGCGTGTTCGCGCTTCTCGTCCGAGGGTTTCAGCCCGGCGCTGCCATCGCCCACCACCGGCCGCACGCCAGCCCAGGTAGACAGCACGTCTCCCCGCGCTACTTGCGCATGGGGAAACTGCTGAGCGCAGGCGGCCAGCAGGTAATCGACCTCCTCGCCACTGATGGCGGCCTCACGATCCAGCTCGTCAGCATGATCCAGATCGGTGGTGCCGATCACCGTCGCGCCTTCCCAGGGGAAGACGAAGACCGGCCGGCCATCACTCTCGTGCATGAAGCTGAAGGCATGCGCCACCGGCAACCGCCAGCTCGGTAGCAGCAGGTGGCTGCCGCGCAGCGGACGAATGCGACCCTTGCCGGGCTGGCGCAGGCGATCGGCCCAGGCACCG
>CAMPIF010000096.1 GCA_946886245.1 Ectopseudomonas composti
CCCATGGCCGAAGCCGAATTCATTCTCTCCGGCGGCAACGGGGTCAAGGACTGGGCCTTGTTCCACCAGGCCGCCGAAGCGCTCGGCGCGACCGAAGGCGCCTCGCGGGTCGCGGTGGACGACGGCTTCATGCCGCGCGACCGCCAGGTCGGTGCCACCGGTACCTGGGTCACCGCACGGGTCTATCTGGCCGTCGGGATTTCCGGCGCCATCCAGCACCTGCAGGGTATCGGTGCCTGCGACAAGGTCGTGGCGGTGAACATGGACCCCGGCTGCGACATGATCAAACGCGCCGACCTGTCGGTGATCGGCGACTCGGCGGCGATCCTCCAGGCCCTGATAGCACGCGTCGCCGCCTGGCGTCAGGAGGGCAAACGTGATGCTGCCTGATCCTCACGAATACGCCCTCGTGGGAGGGGCTTCAGCCGCGACAGATTGCGCGTATGGCCATATCGCGGCTAAAGCCGCTCCCACGGTTCGAGGTTGCCCAAATGACTGATCTGAATATCGTTGCCCTGGTCTCGGTCGGTGCCCATCCGACCTCGGGCCGGCCACGGCGCGCCGAGCAGGACGCCCGCGCGGTGGAGCTGGGCCTGCGCCTGAGCGGACCCAACCTGGCCGGACCAAACCTGGCCGGACAGAACCTGCAACTGCTGCACGCCGGCGATCCACAGGCCGAAGCCCTGCGCGGCTATCTGGGCATGGGCCTGGAACAGCTCGACGTGCTGGAACAGCCTGAAGGCGCCGACGCCCTGCCACTGCTGGTCGATTACCTGCAAGGCAGCCGCACCCAGCTGGTACTCACCGGCAGCCAGGCGGAAACTGGCGAAGGCTCCGGCATGCTGCCGTTCCTGCTGGCCGAGCGCCTGGGCTGGCCGATGGTCGTCGGCCTGGCCGAAGTGGAGAAAGTCGAGAATGGCGTGGCCCAGGTGCTGCAGGCGCTCCCGCGCGGCCAGCGGCGTCGCCTCAAGGTGCGCCTGCCCTGCGTGGCCAGCGTCGACAACGCCGCCCCGGTCGCCCGCCAGAGTGCCTTCGGCCCGGCACGGCGCGGGCAGATCGAAGCGCATGAGGTCACAGTGATAGACGATCCGTTACTGGCCGAGGCCAGCCTGCAGCCAGCCAAACCACGGCCCAAACGTCTCAAGGTGATCAAGGCCAAAACTGGCGCCGAACGGATGAAGGCTGCTACGGCCAAAGCCAGTGGCGGCGGCGGTCAGGTGCTCAAGGATGTCTCGCCACAGGAAGGAGCAGAGGCTATCTTCAAGCTATTGATCGAAGAAGGCGTCCTGCGCTAACCGGGGGTTGAAGACCCACTGCGCAGCGCCTGCTTTTCCACAAGGAGCCACGACCATGATGCATGCCGATCTGATCGACCAGGAAGACTTCCGTGAGCGCCTGATCGCGCTGGGCCTGAGCATTCCAGCAGGCGTAACGCCCGAGCAGGCTTGCGAGCTGGCCGTCAGCGGCCTCAGCGCCGAGCGCGCCGTGGCCCTGCGTCATCTGGTGGAAGAACTGCTCAGCGGCAGCGCCACCCTGCTGCCCAACGTGCGCGAAGCCATCAGCCGGCATCTGCTGCCGGCGCTGGTGCCGAAGCCGGCCTGATTTCCGGTGCGCACGGCGCACCCTACGGACGGGCGCCATTGGCATAGGGTGGGCTTTAGCCCACCAAAAGCAGACAGGGATGGGGTCAACCTAAAATTGGACCACTGACAGAGTGGTGGGCTAAAGCCCACCCTACAGCAACGACACAATGAAAACGGGGCGCCACTGGCGCCCCGTTTTCATTGCGGCTCGACTCAGATGCGCACGCTGGCGAAGGTCGACTCACCCTGGGCACGGTTGAGCGCCAGCACCGCGCTGGAATTGACCTGATGCTCGGGAATCGGCAGCAGCATCACCAGGTTGTTGCCCTGCTGACCGGCACGTTCATCGCGCGGCGGAATGCCGAAGTACTCGCGGTAGCACTTGGAAAAATGCGGGGTGGAGACGAAACCACAGACCGAGGCCACTTCGATGATCGACATGCTGGTCTGCTTGAGCAGCTGCCGCGCGCGGATCAGGCGCAGCTTCAGGTAGTAGCGCGACGGCGAGCAGTGCAGGTACTTCTGGAACAGGCGCTCGAGCTGACGACGGGAGATATCGACGAAGCAGGCCAACTCGTCAAGGTCGATAGGCTCCTCCAGGTTGGCCTCCATCAGCGCGACGATTTCCTGCAGCTTCGGCTGGTTGGTGCCGAGCATGTGCTTGAGCGGCACACGCTGGTGATCCTGCTCGTTGCGGATGCGCTCGTAGATGAACATTTCGGAGATGCCGGCGGCCAGTTCGCGACCGTGCTGCTGGCCAATCAGGTGCAGCATCATGTCCATCGGTGCGGTACCACCGGAGGAGGTGTGGCGATTGCGGTCAATGGAGAACAGCCGGGTGGTGATGGCCGCACGCGGGAAGGCTTCCTGCATCGAGGCCAGGCACTCCCAATGCACGCTGCAATCGTAGCCGTCGAGCAGACCAGCCTTGGCCAGCGCCCAGCTGCCGGTGCACACCGCACCGAGCAAGCGCCCCTGGCGTGCCTGTAGTTGCAGCCAACTGACATGTTCACGCTTGACGCTGTGCTGAATATCCACGCCACCACAGACGATCACCGCATCCAACGCCGGGGCGCTTTGCATGGTGGCGTCCGGAGTGATCTTCAAACCATCGCTGGCGCAGACCGGCAGGCCATCATGAGTCAGGGTATGCCAGCGAAACAGTTCCTTGCCGGAAAGCTGGTTGGCCATGCGCAGGGGCTCTACCGCCGAAGCGAGGGAAATCAGGGTGAAGTTGTCCAGGAGCAGGAAGCCGATGGACTGGGCGACACGGTTCTGGGGTTGCGCCCCTTGGCTGAACTGCGACATTGATGGAACCCTCTCACGCTAAGCACGGTGAGCCCAATTGAAGTGGGCCTCTGTTTTATCCTGGCCAGGTTTGAAAACCGGGCGGCTATGCATCTCTACGCAAAGGCCATGCCTAAATTGATCAGGCGTTCAATAAAAAACGAACCGTCAATGAATGGCGCGCCAGACGGGCTTCCTGACCCTGTTTTCCAAGATTGCGAAATGCTCTCAAAGCCTCTTGCCGCAAGGCTTTGAGCATTTCGGTAGCACGGATTGAGTGGCCTGCTACGGCGTCTCTGGCTGCCAGTAACGGACGGACGGTAACAGCATCGACCCATTGGTCACTTCTGATGCAATCGATGCCCGCAAGCGTCGCACCAAAATCTCGCGAAGCGCAGGTCTCTGCCAGAATCGCTGCACCAGCAACGGTCAACGCTCGCCGGGGTGTCAGCAGCCAGCCGCCCATGCAGAGGTGCATCCTGACGAATCTGCAACGGGTTCGTGATAATCCAGCTTTCGTCAGCACGCCCGGACACCCAACCGACTCACACCTATCCAATCGCGCCACGGCGAGCCGTGCGTACCGAAGTCTTTTCTCGACATGCCAGTGTCGCTTCTCACCCAGATGGCGGCCCACCTCTTGCTGTGAAATAGCCAATCGCCCGCTCAAGGAATCTTCCAGCGGCTCCAGCCGCCCGAACAGAGACAAGCCCCATGAACAGATTTGCTCACTGGCTGCTCGTGATTGCCCTCACCTCCTCCACCGCCTTGCACGCTGCAGAAGCCGAGCGCTGCGAGCTGGTGCGCCTGAGCGACGTTGGCTGGACCGACATCACCATGACCACCGCCGTTGCTCGCCTGATACTGAGCGAGATGGGCTATCGCACGCAGATCCGCCGCATGTCGTTGCCCGACACTTACCGTGGATTATCCGAAGGCCAACTGGACGTGTTCCTGGGCAACTGGATGCCGGCCCAGAGTGAACTGGTGCAACCTCATCTGGACAGCGGCAGGATCGAGAAACTGCACACCAACCTGCCGACGGTGCGTTACACCCTGGCGGTACTGGCGCCAGGCTACGAAGGCGGACTGAAGGATTTCGCCGACATCCATCGTTTCAAGGACGAACTCGGCGGGCAGATCTTCGGCATCGAACCTGGCAACGAAGGCAACGAGATGGTCAAGGGTATGATTCGCGACAACATCTTCGGTCTCGCGGGTTTCAGCCTGGTCGAGTCCAGCGAGAGCGGCATGCTCAATCACGTCGAGCGGGCTCAACGCTTGGGCAAATGGGCGGTGTTTCTCGGCTGGGAACCGCACCCGATGAACGAGCGTCTGAAGATGAACTATCTAGCCGGTGGCGATGATTATTTCGGTCCCAATTACGGAGCGGCACAGGTCAACACGGTGGCACGCGGCGGCTTGAGCCAGCAGTGTCCCAACCTGGCTCGGCTTTTCCGCAATATGACCTTCACCATCAGCGCAGAAAACCAGTTGATGAGCGCCGTGCTGGAAGGCAACACGAACCGCCGCCGCGTGGCCAAGCAGTGGATCGAAGACAACCCGCAGATGATTGCGGCCTGGCTCGATGGTGTGAGCCACTATCAAGGCGGCCCCATCAGCAAGGTTTTCGACATATCACTGACAAGAAATGACTGATAAATTCGACGAAATAGCCGAGAAAAATCAATAAAAATGGCAGAAAAAAGAAATCACTCCATAGCTCGAAAGGGCCTTCCCTCAGCTCATCGAGAAGCAGCTTCAGGCGCGCGTGCCGAACCAGGCGTGACCGATCGGTCACATTTCGCCACTTTTCGCTTTCCCAACGATTTTCAGCACGCCACTGCCTCTTCCTGTAAATTTTTTTCAACATCGCCACAGCCCCCGCGCTACGCAGCCTGCGCCATGACCGAAGAGCTGAAAACCAGCGCCGGCGCGGCTTTCAGGCTTGGCCAAGGGGCAAAAAAGTCTGTTAAGGTTTTTAAAGCACGTTACCGGAAGCGCTTCTCGATGCTCGCACCGAGCGCTGTTCGAAACGGCATGACGCAGTGCTTTCAGGAGCCCGAAAAACGGCGAGAACATGGGAAAACACACGGCGTGACGGGCCATGTCGCCGCCCAACACGTCAGGGTCGCAAACCGATAATTGCGCAGAGCCCAAGACTATATCGTTGAGCCAGCCGATGACGTCGCTGCCGCCTCCCGAGGGGAACGGCAGACTGGGGCCCACCGCCCCGGACCGAAGAACATACAAGCGCTGGCCCACCATCGATAGGGCGCCAGCCCAACAAGAAATTTCGGATGTACGCATGCGCCAGGACGACGCATGAACCCCCAAGGGAATGGGCTTCGAAACACTGCCAGAGGGTTTGGAAAGCGGTTTGCAGCACGGCAAGACAGTGGTCACTCAGCAACAGGTTGCAACGCCGCAGCGGGCAGTTTCTGCCACCAGCCGCGCGCGCTGCAGCGTGCCCGAGCGCCACGTTCGACGCCCGCCGCGAAACGTTCGCCAACCTCGAAACTCAGCAAACACCCACACAGGTATCAGAGGCCTGACACAGCTGATCTACGCTTCGATGATGCGTGCCCAGCCGTGCCAGCGTGAACTGGATGCCGATTGAAGGGGAAACGTCCCATGCAGTCTGGAAAGATCGTGGTCGAACACCTGTACAAGGTGTTCGGCTCCAACCCACAAGAAGCCATCGACCTGCTCAAGGAAGGCTGGAGCAAGGAGAGGATTCTGGCCGAGAAAGGCGCCGTGATCGGCGTCAGCGATGTGTCGTTCAGTGTCGAAGAGGGCGAGATATTCGTTCTCATGGGCCTGTCCGGCTCTGGCAAGTCCACCCTGATCCGCCTGATCAACCGCCTGGTCGAACCCAGCGCCGGTGATGTCTACATCGATGGCCAGAACGTGGCCAAGCTGCCGCAATCGCAACTGATCGACCTGCGCCGGCGCGACATGAGCATGGTCTTCCAGTCCTTCGCCCTGATGCCTTCGCGCAGCGTGCTGGACAACGCCGCCTTCGGTCTGGAAGTGGCCGGCACCGGCCGCAAGGAGCGCGAGAGGCGCGCCATGGAAGTGCTCAAGCAGGTCGGCCTGGACACCTTCGCCCACAAGTACCCGCACGAGCTCTCCGGTGGCATGCAGCAGCGCGTCGGCCTGGCTCGCGCGCTGACGGTGAACCCGTCGATGATCATCATGGACGAGGCCTTCTCCGCCCTCGACCCGCTCAAGCGCCGCGAGATGCAGGACGTGCTGCTGGAGCTGCAGAAGACCCACCGGCGCACCATCATCTTCGTCTCCCACGACATCGAAGAAGCCATGCGCATCGGTACCCGCATCGGCATCATGGAAGGCGGCAAGCTGATCCAGGTCGGCACCCCGCAGGAACTGATCGAGAACCCGGCCAACGAGTACGTGCGCAACTTCTTCGACACCGTCGACACCAGCCGCTACCTCACCGCCGGCCAGCTCAAGGCCGACAGCGTGCCGACCTACGTCTACAACGGCAAGGCGCCGGATGCGGCAGTGATCTGCAAGGACTTGCAGGCGCTGGACAAGCACTACGCCTTCATCGTCGACGAGCAGAACAACTTCCAGGGCTCCATCAGCCTGGAAAAGATCGCCCTGATGGTCGACGGCGACGAACCCAGGCCTCTCGAGGCGGATGCGCTCAAGCAGGTGGTGCCGGTACCCGAAGACATGCCGCTGGAACACGTCATCACGCGCCTGGTGGACAACGAAGGTCCAATTCCGGTGGTGGACGCCGAAGGCCACTACTGCGGCGCCATCAGCAAGGGCCGTCTGCTGACCCGACTGCAGGGGGAATCCCATGAGTGACAAGAAACTCGACCTGGGTAGCTGGGTCAACGACGTCGTCCAGCACCTGCTGGACAACTACAGCGGTGCCTTCGACAGCATCGGCAAAGTGGTCAGCGGTTTCTCCGAAGGCATCGAAGCCTTGCTGATGCTGCCGCCGGCCTGGCTGCTGATCGCCATCTTCGTCGCCCTCGGCCTGTGGCGCATCGGCGCACGTTTCGCGGTATTCACCGCCGTGGCGTTCATCCTCATCGTCATGACCGGGTTCTGGGAACAGACCGTGGTAACCCTGGGGCTGACTTTCTCCTCGACGCTGATCAGCCTGCTGCTGGGTATTCCGCTGGGCATCTGGGCCGCCAGGAGCGAGCGCGTGGCGACCATCATCCGGCCGATCCTCGACTTCATGCAGACCATGCCGGCCTTCGTCTACCTGATCCCGGCAGCCATGCTCTTCGGCCTCGGCCGCGTGCCCGGCATCATCGCCACGGTAATCTTCGCCATGCCGCCGGCGGTACGCCTGACCAGCCTGGGCATTCGCCAGGTGAACAAGGAAATCGTCGAAGCCGGCCAGTCCTTCGGCTGCACCAGCCGCCAGTTGCTGTTCAAGGTACAACTGCCCAACGCCATGCCGTCGATCATGGCCGGGGTCAACCAGACCATCATGATGGCCCTGTCGATGGTGATCATCGCCTCGATGGTCGGCGCCGGTGGCCTGGGTAACGATGTGCTGGCGAGTATCCAGCGCCTGGACATCGGGCTAGGCTTCGAAAGCGGCATGGCCGTGGTGCTGCTGGCGATCATTCTCGACCGCATCACTGAAAGCTTCGGCACCAAGCAGACCACCCGCGGCGGCATCTTTGCCTGGTTCAGCGGCAAGCTGCAGCGCCAGTAAACATTTTTTCACTTCACAGGGAACCGCAGATGAAAATGATCAAGACCACCGCCGCCATCGGCCTGCTGTCCTGCGCACTGATGCAGGGCGCCATGGCCGCTGAGCCGGCGAGCTGCAAGCAGGTGCGCTTCGCCGAGATTGGCTGGGCCGACATCGCCGCCACCACGGGTGTGGCCATGACCCTGGTCGAAGGTCTGGGCTATCAGCCGCGCAAGATCATGGCTTCGGTCCCCATCGCCTTCACCGGCGTGAAGAGCGGCCAGGTCGATGTGTTCCTTGGCTACTGGGCGCCGTCGATGGACTCGGTGATCGAGCCCTTCCTCAAGAACGACGGTGTCAAGGTACTGCCCAAGGCCAACCTCGAAGGGGCCAAGTACACCCTGGCCGTGCCGACCTACGCGGCCGAAGCCGGCCTGAAGAGCTTCCAGGATATCGCCAAGTTCAAGGATCAGCTGGGCGGCAAGATTTATGGCATCGAGCCGGGTAACGACGGCAATCTGCTGATCGACGGCATGATCAAGAACAACCAGTTCGACCTCGGTGGCTTCCGCATGGTCGAGTCCAGCGAAGCCGGCATGTTGGTGCAGGTATCGCGCGCCATCAAGAAGAAAGAGCCGGTGGTCTTCCTCGGCTGGGCGCCGCACCCGATGAACACCCAGCACGACATCACCTACCTCTCCGGCGGTGACGATGTGTTCGGCCCCGACTACGGCGCGGCCAAGGTCTACACCGTGGTACCGCCGGATTACGAGGCGCGCTGCGGGAATGTCGGCAAGCTGCTGAACAACCTGCAGTTCACCGTCGATATCGAAAGCCAGTTGATGGAAAAGGTCCTGGAGAAGGAAAACCCGCAGACCGTCGCCAAGGAGTGGATCAAGGCCAATCCGGCGATCCTCGACCAGTGGCTGAGCGGCGTGACCACCTTTGACGGCCAGGACGGCGTTGCCGCCGTGAAGAAACACGTGGGGCTGTAACAAGCCACAACCTGATTCGGGCTCGAACCTCAGGGTTCGAGCCCGGAAACCTCCTCGTAAACCACTAGCGGCTGATTTCTGGCCGTGACGGGGAGACTTTGCCCGCGAACCGGCAATCTGCTGCGCAACACGGATTCGCAAGGCCCGCAATGAGAACGAGCCAGTCAACGATCTTGCAACTGCCACTCACTGATGGAGCACAACAAACATGCGCGTAATCAAGCACCTCTGCCTCGGCGCTGCCGCCCTGGCCATTGGCATGGGCAGCGCCCTGGCCGCCGACAAACCTACCCTGAAGATCGGCTACGTCAACGGCTGGGACGACAGCGTCGCCGTCACCCATGTCGCCGGTGAAATCCTGCAAAGCAAACTCGGCTACACGGTCGAACTGAAGCCGGTAGAACCCGCCATCATGTGGCAGGGCGTAGCCCGTGGCGACCTCGATGCCACCCTCTCCGCCTGGCTGCCGGCCACCCATGGCGAATACTTCGAGAAGCTCAAGGACAAGGTGGAAATCCTCGGCACCAACTATTCCGGCGCCAAGATCGGCCTGATCGTGCCGGACTACGTACAAGCCAAGAGCATCGAAGACCTGGAGAAGTACGCCAAGGACTTCGACGGCAAGATCACCGGCATCGACGCCGGTGCCGGCGTGATGCGCCGCACCGAAGACGCCATCAAGGAATACAACCTGGCCAGCATCAAGCTGATGCCAAGTTCCGGTCCGGCCATGGCCACCGCCCTGACCCGCGCCGAGAAGGCGCAGAAGCCGATCGTGGTCACCGGCTGGATTCCGCACTGGATGTTCGCCAAGTGGAAACTGCGCTTCCTCGAAGACCCGAAGAAAGTCTTTGGTGACGACGAGCGCGTCGATACCGTGGCCAACCCGGAACTGAAGGGCAAGGCCGCCGACGCTGCCGCCTTCCTCAGCAAGATTTCCTGGAGCGGTGAAGAAGTCGGCGCGGTGATGCTGGCCATCCGCGAAGGCGCCAAGCCGGACCAGGCCGCCAAGGACTGGATCGCCAAGAACCCGGATCGCGTTGCGCAGTGGCTGAAGTAAGCCTTCCTGCAGTCACATCACAAAGCGGGCTTCGGCCCGCTTTGTCGCTTACCCTGGGGTGCGCCGTGCGCACCGGGCTCCATCAGCGACAAGCCGGTGCGCATGGCGCACCCTGCCCAGGTAATTGATCGAACGATCAAAATCCGCCTAGACTCCGGCACAACTTCCCCGCTGGAGATCCCCATGCCCAAGGTCGGCATGCAGCCCATTCGTCGTTCGCAGTTGATTGCCGCCACCCTGGAAGCCGTCGACCAGGTCGGCATGGCCGATGCCAGCATCGCCTATATCGCCCGCCTGGCCGGGGTCTCCAATGGCATCATCAGCCACTACTTCAACGACAAGAACGGTCTGCTCGAAGCCACCATGCGCCATCTGATGCAGGCGCTCAGCGATGCAGTGGGAGCACGCCGTCGCGCCTTGCGCGAAGACAGCCCGCGCGCGCATCTGAAGGCGATGATCGATGGCAACTTCGATGAAAGCCAGGTCAGCGGCCCGGCAATGAAAACCTGGCTGGCGTTCTGGGCCAGCAGCATGCACCAGCCTGCCCTGCGCCGCTTGCAGCGGGTCAATGATCACCGCCTGTACTCCAATCTGTGCGGCCAGTTCCATCGCGCGCTGCCGCAGGATCAGGCCCGTTTCGCAGCTCGCGGCCTGGCTTCGCTGATCGATGGCCTGTGGCTGCGCGGCGCGCTTTCCGGCGAAGCCTTCGACACCGAGCAGGCACGGCGCATCGCCTACGACTATCTCGACCTGCAGTTGAACAAAGCCCGCTAGCCTGTCGCGAAGGCACATCGGGGGCGACGGTCCATTTTTGAGTTTGGTGGGCTGAAGCCCACCCTACAGCCCACCCAGGCCAATCTACGGGCTGCGGGCAACGCCTCGTAGGGTGTCGCGAGGCCACCTTGGCCGTGCGCACCAGCATCCCCAAACGTCCCGAACGGAAATTGCACACAGCCGAAGCGGCGCCAAGGACAAGTGGCGCCCGCCATGTCGCTTTTGGTCACGCCGGGTCGTTTTTATTGATTGTTCGTTCAATTTAAATAAAATATGCTGTTCTCCAAGCAGATTGCCAAGTGCAGAGGACAGCCCATGCCCCGTTTCGCCGAACAGCAGCTCTACATCGGTGGCCAGTACGTCGCCGCCAGCAGTGGAGAAACCTTCGACAGCATCAACCCGGCCACCGGCGAGGTGTTGGCCAAGGTGCAGCGCGCCAGCCAGACGGATGTCGACCGCGCCGTGGCCAGCGCAACCGAAGGGCAGAAGGTGTGGGCGGCGATGACGGCCATGCAGCGCTCGCGCATTCTGCGCAAGGCCGTGGATATTCTGCGCGAGCGCAACGATGAGCTGGCCGAGCTGGAAACCCTCGACACCGGCAAGCCGCTGTCCGAAACCCGCTACGTCGACATCGTCACCGGTGCCGACGTGCTGGAGTACTACGCCGGCCTGATTCCGGCCATCGAAGGCGAGCAGATCCCGCTGCGCGAGACTTCCTTCATCTACACCCGCCGCGAGCCGCTCGGCGTGGTCGCCGGCATCGGCGCGTGGAACTACCCGATCCAGATC
>CAMPIF010000097.1 GCA_946886245.1 Ectopseudomonas composti
GCGCCGATGCGGTGTACGCCGGGCAGCCGCGTTACAGCCTGCGCGTACGCAACAACGAGTTCGACCACGCCAACCTGGCCCTCGGCATCGATGAGGCGCACGCCCAGGGCAAGCAGTTCTACGTGGTGGTCAACATCGCCCCGCACAACGCCAAGCTGAAGACCTTCCTCAAGGACCTGGCGCCGGTGATCGAGATGGCGCCGGATGCGCTGATCATGTCCGACCCGGGTTTGATCATGCTGGTACGCCAGCACTTCCCGCAGATGCCGATTCACCTCTCGGTGCAGGCCAATGCGGTGAACTGGGCCAGTGTCGAGTTCTGGCGCCAGCAGGGGCTGACGCGGGTGATCCTGTCGCGTGAGCTGTCGTTGGAAGAGATCGAGGAGATCCGTAGGCAGGTGCCGGGCATGCAGCTGGAGGTGTTCGTCCATGGCGCGCTGTGCATGGCCTATTCCGGGCGCTGCCTGCTGTCGGGCTACATCAATCGCCGCGATCCCAACCAGGGCACCTGCACCAATGCCTGTCGCTGGCAGTACCAGGCCACACCTGCGGCCGAAAACGAGCTGGGCGAGATCGTCCGTGTGGTCGACCCGACTCTCGGCCAGGGCGCACCGACTACCCAGGCTTTCGTGCTGGAAGAGGCCGGTCGTCCAGGCGAGGAGATGGCCGCCTTCGAAGACGAGCACGGCACCTACATCATGAACTCCAAGGACCTGCGCGCGGTGCAGCACGTCGAGCGGCTGGTGCGCATGGGCGTGCATTCAGTGAAGATCGAAGGGCGCACCAAGAGCCACTTCTACGTGGCACGCACCGCCCAGGTCTATCGCCGCGCCATTGACGATGCGCTGGCTGGCAGGCCTTTCGATCCGAGCCTGCTTGGGCATCTGGAGTCATTGGCGCATCGCGGTTACACCGAGGGCTTCCTGCGCCGCCACGTACATGACGAATACCAGAACTACGCGCGCGGCAGCTCGCTGGCCGAGCGTCAGCAGTTCGTCGGTGAGCTGACCGGCGAGCGCCGTGGCGAACTGGTCGAGGTCAGGGTGAAGAATCGCTTCGCTGTGGGTGACGGGCTGGAACTGATGACGCCGCAGGGCAATCTGCGCTTCACCCTGGAGCAGTTGCAGAACGCTCAGGGGCAGGCGCTGTCAGTGGCACCGGGCGATGGCCACGTGCTGTATCTGCCGCTACCGGCCGAGGTGCAATTGGAGTACGGGCTGCTGATGCGGGATCTTTAGGCTTTTCGTCGGGTGGATGACGCTTCCCCCATCCACCAGGAGGGACGGTGCCGAAGTGTCGGTGCGCGCGGCGCACCCTACGTGGACGCCAATCCGTAGGGTGCGCCGTGCGCACCTGGGGTTGGTGAACTGCTTTGCTGCAGGAGAGATCAGGGCCAAGGATGCATTGCGATTGCGCCGTGGTGCACGGTGGTCACATGGTGTGCCGGCTGGCCAGTATTGCCGGACTGCCCATGGTTGATGAAAGAGCGCCATCCACCCTACGTGCCGAGACGCGGCCTGTAGGCTTTTCGTAGGGTGGATGACGCTTCACCCATCCACCAGGAGGGACAGTGCCGAAAGTGTTGGTGTGCGCGGCGCACCCTACGTGGGTGCCAATCCGCAGGGTGCGCCGTGCGCACCTGGGGCTGGTGAACTGTTTTGCTGCAGAAGAGATCAGGGCCGAGGAAACGTTGCGATTGCGCCGTGGTGCATGGTGGTCACATGGCGTGCTGGCGTCGCCGCTGGCTGGCCAGTTGGCGCTCCAGTTCGCAGAGGCTGTCGATGCCCTGCCGGCGCGCCTTGCTGAACAGCATCAGGGCCAGCTCGGCTGTGACCAGGGCGTCGGCGCTGGCGTTGTGACGCTGGTGCACCTGCAGGCCAAATTCGGCGACCCACTCATCGAGCCCGCTCTGGCGAATGCGCGATTGCGGGCACAGCAGCGGAGCGATTTCGGCGACGTCGAAGAAGCTGTGCTGCAGGCGATAGCCCAGGCTCTGGCGCAGTGCGCGGCCCAGCATGCGCTGGTCGAACTCGGCATGAAACGCCAACAGCGGACTGCTGCCGACGAACTCCATGAAATCCAGCAGGGCCTCGGCCGGTTCCACGCCACGGGCCACTTCGCTGGGGGCGATGCCGTGGATCAGGGTGCTGGCGCTGGCCTGGTGATCGGCGCGGTGCAGCGTGCATTCGAACTGCTCGGCGAAGTCGATGGCGCCGTTATCGATCACCACCGCGCCGATGGCCAGCACCTGATCGCGGCGCATGTTCAGGCCGGTGGTTTCCAGATCGAGCACGACGAAGCGCTGCTGGTGCAGCGGGCGTTCGTCGAACGGCGCCGGCGCACTCAGCGCATCGCGGCGTTGCAACTGCTGCTGGGTCAGGGCCGGACCACGGCCGGTGAACCAGGTGAACTTGCTCATAGCTGATACCTCATGGCCAGGCTGCTCTGCAAGCGCTGCGCCTGGCGGAACGACTCGCGCAGAATACGCCGGTCCAGGTGGTTGAGGTGGTCGGGGTCGACCCGATTGGAGTAGGGCAGCTCGTCGCGCGCCTGCAGCTGATGCTGCTGCATGCGCGTCTGCTGAATGAAGTGATAGGCCTCTTCATAGGCGGCGCCGTCCAGGGCGTCGATCACGCCCTTGCTGATCAGCGCGCGCAGGCGCTCCAGGGTGCCGACCGCACTGATGCCGTTGGCCAACGCGAGCAAACGGGCACCGTCGACGAAGGGCGTCAGGCCCTGCACCTTGAGGTCGAGGGTGTCCTTGTCGGCGCCCGAACGGGCCACCACGAAGTCGCGGAAACGTCCAACCGGCGGGCGGTGGCGCAGGGCATTCTCGGCCAGCATCTTCTGGAACAGGCTGTTGCTGGCGACGCGGCGGAGCAACGCTTCACGCAGCTGTTCGCAGCCTTCGCTCGGGCCCCAGATGGTGCGCAGGTCGAAGTAGATCGACGAGCCCAGCAGATTCTCCGGCGTGGCTTCGAGGACGAAGCCGGCGAAGCGCCGCGACCACTCCTCGCGCGACAGGCACAGTTCGGGGTTGCCGGCCATGATGTTGCCCTTGCACAGGGTGAAGCCGCACTGCGCCAGGCGCTGATTGATCTCGCGCGCGATCGGCAGCAGGCGCTCACGAATGGCAGCGGCCTCGCTGGCACTCTCGGCCTCGAAGAGAATGCCGTTGTCCTGGTCGGTGTGCAGGGTCTGCTCGCGACGACCTTCGCTGCCGAAACATAGCCAGGTGAAGGGGATGCCCGGATCGCCCATGTCCTCGAGAGTCAGCTCGATCACCCGGCATACGGTGTGGTCGTTGAGCAGCGTGACGATATGGGTGATCTGCGTCGAGCTGGCGCCGTGGGCGAGCATGCGGTCGACCAGCAGGCGGATGTCACTGCGCAGCCCGGCCAGGGTCTCGACCTTGCCGGCATGGCGGATGGTGCGCGCCAGGTGCACCAGGTCGACACGCTGCAGGCTGAACAGATCGCGCTCGGAAATCACCCCGCACAGCTTTTCGTGCTCCACCAGGCAGACATGGGCGATATGCCGCTCGGTCATGGCGATGGCGGCGTCGAAGGCGCTGGCATCTGGCGCCAGGTGAAAAGGGTTGGGCGTCATCAGGTTGTCGATGGGCTGGGCCAGGTCGACACCATCGGCCACCACCCTGCGCAGGTCACGCAGGGTGAAGATACCCAGCGGTTTGTCGGCCGGGTCGAGCACCACGATGCTGCCCACATGTTGCTCGTGCATCATTCGCACGGCATCACGCAGCGGCGTGTCAGGGGCGCAGCCGATGGGTTGGCGCATGGCCAGTTCGCCCAGGCGGGTATCCAGCGAATACTGTGCGCCGAGGGTTTCCACCGCGCGCAACTGTACCTGCTGGTTGACCTGATCGAGCAGGCTGCTGACCCCGCGCAGGGCGAAATCGCGCAGCGGGTTGGAGACGGCGAACAGTTTGACGAAGGCGAGCTTGGACAGTAGCAGGCAGAAGGTGTCCTCGGCGGCCAGGTGCTCGGTGCGCGTGGCGCGCTCGCCGATCAGCGCCGCCAGGGGGAAACATTCGCCGGCGGTGATCTCGAAGGTGGTTTCCGTGCCGCGCCGGGCACTGTGCGGGCGCTCGCCATGCACACGGCCCTGCTTGACGATGTAGAAGTGCTCGACCGGGCCATCGCTCGGTTTGATGATCGAATCGCCCTCGGCATAGAAGCGCAGCTGGCAGTGCTCGACCAGAAACGCCAGGTGGGCGGTGTCCATCTGGTTGAAGGGCGGAAACTTCTGCAGGAACTCCATGGTGCCGTGGATGTTCTGCAGCACCGCTGTCTTGCCCGCATCGGCCATCGCGTCGGCCTTGCTCATGGGCGTGCGCCTCGCAGTTTCGGGATGTTGTCAGTGTGGCCCTGGCTGGCCGGCTTGCCCATTGCACCTAAGTAGGGGGAGAGGAGGCGGCGCCGCAACCAATAAAAAACCGCCCTCGCAGGCGGTTTTTTATTGGCTCGTAGGTGCAGCTTTCGCGGATAAATCCGCTCCTACAGGATGCGCGACTTAAAGGCCGTTCTTGGCCTTGAACTCGCGACGACGGCGGTGCAGCACCGGCTCGGTGTAGCCGTTGGGCTGCTTGCTGCCTTCGATCACCAACTCCAGCGCGGCCTGGAAGGCGACGTTGTTGTCGAAATCCGGGGCCATCGGGCGATACAGCGGGTCATTGGCGTTCTGACGATCCACCACCGGCGCCATGCGCTTGAGGCTCTCGACCACCTGAGCTTCAGTGACGATGCCGTGACGCAGCCAGTTGGCCAGCAGCTGGCTGGAGATGCGCAGGGTGGCGCGGTCTTCCATCAGCCCGACGTCATTGATGTCCGGCACCTTGGAGCAGCCGACGCCCTGGTCGATCCAGCGCACCACGTAGCCGAGGATGCCTTGCGAGTTGTTGTCCAGCTCGTTACGGATTTCTTCTGCTGACCAGTTGGTGTCCTTGGCCAGTGGAATGGTCAGGATGTCATCAACCGAAGCCGGGGCGCGCTTGGCCAGTTCGGCCTGACGGGCAAACACGTCGACCTTGTGGTAATGCAGGGCGTGCAGGGTGGCAGCGGTCGGCGACGGCACCCAGGCGGTGTTGGCGCCGGACAGCGGGTGCGCGATCTTCTGCTCGAGCATGGCGGCCATCAGGTCCGGCATGGCCCACATGCCCTTGCCGATCTGCGCACGGCCTTGCAGGCCGGTAGCCAGGCCGACGTCGACGTTGTTGTTCTCGTAGGCAGCGATCCAGGCTTCGCTCTTCATGGCGGCCTTGCGCACCACTGCGCCGGCTTCCATGGAGGTGTGGATCTCGTCACCGGTACGGTCGAGGAAGCCGGTGTTGATGAACACCACGCGCTCGCTGGCGGCCTTGATGCACGCCTTGAGGTTGACGGTGGTGCGGCGCTCTTCGTCCATGATGCCGACTTTCAGGGTGTTGCGGGCCAGGCCCAGCACATCCTCGACGCGGGCGAAGATCTCGCTGGTGAAGGCGACCTCGATCGGGCCGTGCATCTTCGGTTTGACGATGTACACGCTGCCGGTGCGGGTGTTCTTGCGGCTGGTGTTGCCGATCAGGTTGTGCACCGCGATCAGGCTGGTGAACAGCGCGTCCTGGATGCCCTCCGGGATCTCGTTGCCTTCGGCGTCGAGGATGGCCGGGTTGGTCATCAGGTGGCCGACGTTACGCACGAACAGCAGCGAACGGCCATGCAGGGTCAGCTCGGAACCGTCCGGCCGGGTGTAGACGCGGTCCGGATTCATGGTGCGGGTGAAGGTCTTGCCGCCTTTGGACACGTCCTCGGCCAGGTCGCCTTTCATCAGGCCCAGCCAGTTCTTGTAGACCACCACCTTGTCATCGGCATCGACGGCGGCGACGGAGTCTTCGCAGTCCATGATGGTGGTCAGCGCGGCTTCCATCAGCACGTCTTTGACGCCGGCGGCGTCGGTGCTGCCGATCGGGCTGGAGGCATCGATCTGGATCTCGAAGTGCAGGCCGTTGTGCTTGAGCAGCACGGCGATCGGCGCGCTGGCCTCGCCCTGGAAACCGACCAGTTGCGCGTCGTCACGCAGGCCGCTGTTGCTGCCGCCCTTGAGGGCGACGACCAGCTTGCCGTCGACGATGGCGTAGCCGGTGGAGTCGACGTGCGAGCCGGCAGCCAGCGGCGCGGCCTCGTCGAGGAAGGCGCGGGCGAAGGCGATGACCTTGTCGCCACGCACCTTGTTGTAGCCCTTGCCTTTCTCGGCGCCACCTTCTTCGCTGATCACGTCGGTGCCGTACAGCGCGTCGTACAGCGAGCCCCAGCGGGCGTTGGAGGCGTTCAGGGCGAAGCGCGCGTTCATCACCGGCACCACCAGCTGTGGGCCGGCCAGGCGGGCGATTTCTTCGTCGACGTTGGTGGTGGTGGCGTGGAAGTCTTCCGGCTCCGGCAGCAGATAGCCGATTTCCTGGAGGAAGGCCTTGTAAGCAGCGGCGTCATGGGCCTGACCCTTGCGCGCCTGGTGCCAGGCATCGATCTGCGCCTGCAGTTCGTCGCGCTTGGCCAGCAGGGCACGGTTCTTCGGCGCCAGGTCCTTGATGACCGCAGCGGCACCGGCCCAGAACTTGTCGGCAGCGATGCCGGTACCGGGAATGGCTTCGTTGTTCACGAAGTCGTACAGGGCTTTGGCGACCTGCAGGCCGCCGACTTGAACGCGTTCAGTCATCACTTGCCTCACTCTCTCTGAGCTCTACTCAATAGCCGCTTTGGCGACGGGTTTTCCGTCTTGTAGTCCAAAGCGCGGCATACTACATCAAGATCCTGGGGAAATGCAGCGGGGTGGCGTCAGTCTGCGACCAAAAGGCTGTTTGCGGTCACGATCAATACGCTGTGTGTGCAAAAAAGTGCGCTATTGTTCCATAAAATATGCAAAAACGTACACGATTAATTGAAGGGGCTACTGACAACGGCGCCAATATGGCCTACGCCTCTTCGCCTACACTGCTTTTCGAGCATCCTGGAGCCCGCCATGACGGTATCTGCAGCTGTTATTGCCGACCTTGCCGACCTGACCCGTCTGTTCGCTGGCTACCTGCGCTTCTATCAAGTACCGCGCGACGAGGCGCAGATCGCCGCCTTCCTTGGCCTACGCCTGCAACTGGGGGATTCGCAGCTGTTCATCGCCCGGAGCGAGCAGGGCGCCGCGCAGGGGTTCGTGCAGCTTTATCCCTTTCATTCTTCGTTGGCACTGGAACCGGCCTGGTTGCTGAGCGATCTGTATGTCGATGACAGCGCGCGCCGCTCAGGCGTTGGCGAGGCGCTGATGAATGCCGCTCGCGCGCATGCCGAGACGACCGGCGCCTGCGGTCTGCAACTGGAGACGGCGAAGACCAACCTGGCCGGTCAGCGCCTTTACGAGCGGCTTGGCTATGTGCGTGACGAGCAGTTCTTCACCTACTGGTTGTCGCTACGCGGCTGACCTTCCCAATCCTGTGAACGAGTGAGGTAGTACATGGACCATCTGGTACTGACGGTGATCGCCGAGGACCAATCGGGTCTGGTCGAGCGTCTGGCCGGCTGCGTGGCGAATCATGGTGGCAACTGGCTGGAGAGCCGTATGGCACGCATGGCCGGGCAGTTCGCCGGGATCGTGCGGGTGGATGTGCCGGCCGAGGCCCACGGCGGCCTGATCAAGGAGCTCGAAGCCCTCGCTGCGCAGGGCATTCGCGTGCAGCTGGCGGCCAGTGGCAGCGAGCCCGGCGGACGCTTCACCGCAATTCGCCTGGAGCTGGTGGGCAACGACCGGCCCGGTATCGTCCGCGACATCACGCGCGTGCTGGCCGAGCAGGGCGTCAACCTGGAGAGCCTGCTGACCGAGGTGGCGCCAGCGCCGATGAGCGGCGAACTGTTGTTCACCGCCGAAGCGCTGCTGGCCGTGCCGGAGACGCTGGCGCTGGAGCAATTGCAGGCACGCCTGGAAACCCTGGCCGATGATCTGATGGTGGAGTTGAATCTGCGCGCCGAGGACTGATATCCACGCATTGCGTGGATCAGCCTGTGGATAAACTGGGGAGCTCCGGCGCACTGCCTAGTGCCCCGGAGCTTTTCCATGTCTGAGCAAAAAATCAGCAGGATCAATGGCTTGTGCACAAATGCCGGGGATGGATCTGTGGATAAGCCGGGGGTGACAGGCGCCGCGCCAGGGGTGACGCGGCCTGGCGGTGGATGGGTGTTTTTTGTTCAGTGAAAGAGAAGCCGGTGCGCGCAGCGCACCCTACGAGGATGCTCAGCGCGTAATCGTAGGGTGCGCCGTGCGCACCAGCTCTTACGCACTGCGGCGCTTGCGCAGGTTCAGCCAGATGTCCAGGCTGTATACAAAAAGCCCGGCCCAGATGCAGGCGAAGGCGAGCAGAGTGCTCGGCGAGAAGTGTTCATCGAACAGCAGAATGGCCTGCAGCAGCACCAGGGTCGGCGCCAGGTATTGCAGGAAGCCCAGCGTGGTATAGGGCAGATGCCGCGCCGCGGCGTTGAAGCACACCAGCGGCACCAGGGTGATCGGCCCGGCCGCTGCCAGCCAGAGCGCCTCGCTGCTGCTCCAGAAGCTCGCCTGGCTGCTCATCGCGGCGGGGTGCAGCGCCAGCCAGGCCAGCGCCACCGGCACCAGTAGCCAGGTTTCCACCACCAGCCCGGGCAGTGCCGCCACGGGCGCTTGTTTGCGGATCAAACCGTAGAAACCGAAGGTCAGCGCCAGCACCAGCGATACCCAGGGCAGGCTGCCGACCTGCCATAGCTGCTGCAGCACGCCCAGCGCGGCCAAGGCGACGGCCAGCCACTGCAGGCGACGCAGGCGCTCGCCGAGAATCAGCAGGCCGAGCAACACGTTGATCAGCGGGTTGATGTAGTAGCCCAGACTGGCCTCGATCATGCGGTCGTTGTTCACCGCCCACACGTACACCAGCCAGTTGGTCGCGATCAGCAGGCCGCAGCCGGCCAGCACTGCCAGGCGTTTGGGATTGTCGCGCAGCTCGCGCCACCAGCCAGGGTGCTTCCAGACGAGCAGCAGCAGGCCGCCGAACAGCGCGGACCAGAGCACGCGGTGCACGATGATCTCCATCGCCGGGACGCTTTGCAGGGCTTTGAAGTAGAGCGGGAACAGGCCCCAGATGATGTAGGCGGTGAGACCCAGAATGTACCCGCGTTGCGGGTTGGCGGTGGCCATCGCGAATCCTTGGTTAGGCAGCTAACGGTTGCAACGAAATTCTAGCGTTCTCGCCTCTGCCTTGTCTGTTCGTTCAGTTTTTTCCCATGCCGCAGCGCCGGTAAAGTCGTAAGGCAAACTTTACGCGGCGTGCGCAACTGTATTGGTCATACGGGGGTGGCGGGGTCGCTGGTAACCCTTATGCAATCCGGAGCCCTGGGATGGAACCGAAAGCATCGCGGCTGAAGCCGCTCCTACGGGGCCGGTGAACACCTGTAGGAGCGGCTGGGCGGCATTCCGCTTCAGCCGCGAAAGCTTCAGTACGTAGCCCGGATGCAATCCGGGAACTGCGGTTCCGGATGTCATCGGCTCAGAACAGTCGCAGCGGCTCTTCATCCAGTGCGGCCATCTGTTCGCGCAGAGAGAGAATCTGGTCGCCCCAGTAGCGTTCGCCGGCGAACCAGGGGAAGGCCAGGGGGAAGGCCGGGTCGTCCCAGCGCCGCGCGATCCAGGCGCTGTGATGCATCAGGCGCAGGGCGCGCAGGCCTTCGATCAGCGGCAGCTCGCGGGCGGCAAAATCATGGAATTCCTGGTAGCCGTCGACCAGTTCGGCCAACTGGCCGAGGCGTTCATGGCGCTCGCCCGCCAGCATCATCCACAGATCCTGCACGGCCGGGCCCATGCGGCAGTCGTCGAGGTCGACGACATGGAAGGCGTCATCGCGGTGCAGCAGGTTGCCCGGGTGACAATCGCCATGCAGGCGAATCGGTGCATAGCGCACGCGGGCGAACAGGTCATCGAGGCGGGCGAGCAGGTCGCGCGCTACCGACTCGTACGCGGGCAGCAGGCTGCGCGGCACGAACCCGCCGTCGAGCAGGGAGGCCAGGGCGGCATGGCCGAAGTTGTCCACCGCCAGGGTTTCACGATGAGCGAAAGGACGGCTGGCGCCGATGGCGTGCATGCGTCCGAGCAACTGGCCGAGGCGATACAGCTGCTCGAGATTGCCCGGCTCCGGTGCGCGGCCGCCACGGCGGGGAAACAGGGCAAAGCGGAAGCCGCCGTGTTCGAACAGCGTCTCGCCATCGCGCGTGAGTGGCGCCACCACCGGGACCTCATGTTCGGCCAGCTCGGCGCTGAAACTGTGCTCCTCGCGGATCGCCGCATCGCTCCAGCGATCCGGGCGATAGAACTTGGCGATCAGCGGCGTTTCGCCCTCTATGCCTACCTGATAGACGCGGTTCTCGTAGCTGTTGAGTGCCAATACGCGGGCGTCGCTGAGGTAGCCGAGGCTCTCCACGGCATCGAGTACCAGATCCGGGGTGAGGGTGGAAAAAGGATGGCTCATGAGCGGCTCCGCGTGAGTGGGCGCCCAGTCTACCGGCTTGCGCTAAACGTAGGGCGGGTGTAACCCGCCGTTGGCATCATTAGCCGTAGGGCGGGCAACCCGCCGCTGAAGTGACTGGCGGGTTGCACCCGCCCTACAGTTGTGTCCCGAGCAGCACCTGGCTGGCAGCGAACTGCGCGCGCACCGAATCGCCGACGGCCAAGCCCAGCTCGGCCAGGCGAGCGGATTCGATCAGCGCGCACAGGGTCTGGCCGCCGGGCAGACTGATGCGCACGTCGCTGGGGCCGTCGTTGGCCGGCAGAATCTGTTCGATGCGGCCTTCGAGTGCGTTGTGCTGTTCGGCACGAGGAGCCTGCATTGGCTGCAACTCCAGCCAGCCAGCCTTGATCAGGGCGACCACGCTGCTGCCTTCGCTCAGTTGCAGGTTTTCCGTGCTGTCATGGGTGATCTGTGCCTGCAGCAGACTGCCACCCGGCAGTTCGATGTCGATCAGATCGTTGTGCCCGTGGGCGTGAATCGCGCGCACACGACCGGTCAGTTGGTTGCGCGCACTGGTGCGCAGCAACAGGCGGCCGAGTAGCGCCAGGTCGGCATCGTCACCGGCGGCC
>CAMPIF010000098.1 GCA_946886245.1 Ectopseudomonas composti
CGTTTGGGCTCTGCCAAGTCGATGGTTTCTCAGCGCATTCAGCAACTGGAGAAACGTCTGGGAAGCATCCTGCTCGAGCGTGGCCGGCAGACTCGCCTGACTGAGTCTGGTGAGGTTTTTTACCGCCATTGCACCGGAATTCTTGCTGATATTGAAAATGCCGAGAATGCCGTTCTGACGTCTCAGTCGAGTGTCCGTGGGAATCTGCGTGTTGCAGCTCCGATGGCTTTCGGTATGCGATATCTGACGCCGGTTATGGCGTCTTTTGCCAAGCAGTATCCTGAGTTGTACCTGGACGTTGAGTTCGATGACCGGCGCGTCAACTTGCATGAAGAGGGTTTTGATGCAGCTGTGCGCATTGGTGAGCTACCTGACTCTTCGCTGATGGCCAAGATCATTACTCCCAACCGCCATATCATCTGTGCCAGCCCCGATTATCTGGCGGCTCATGGCACGCCTCAGATACCGCAGGACCTCGCTGAGCATTTCGCCTTGCTCTACGTCAATCGGGAACCTCATGGCATGTGGACGCTACCGGTGAATGACACCTTGGAGTCATTTCGTGTGCGCTGCCGAATGCGCACCAACTGTGGTCATCAACTCATGGAGGGGGCGAAAGCGGGTCTCGGGCTGGCTATATTGCCCACATTTCTGGCCGCGCAGGCCATTGTGGACGGTGAACTGATAGAGGTGTTGGGGCCTCACGCTCCCCGAGGAGGCAATATCTCTGTGGTCTATCGTCAATCGCAAAAGGGCTCGCACAAGCTTCACGCGCTGAGCAGCTTCCTAAGCGAGCAAATAGGCAACCCGCCAATCTGGGATCAGATGCTGGCCACCAGTCAGCAATCATAGCTGTGAGTCGTTCGCGAAAAGCGAAACACCGATTCGATTTTTCCAGGCTTATGGCGAGGGTCTGCCCGACTTATCCTTTTCCTGGCGGAGCGCGCCATACGCGTTTGTTGGGAAAAGGATCAATCTCAATGCGCCATATCACTCGCTGTACTGTGTTTGACAGGGTGTATTTGGCCAACTCGCATGGGCACTGGCTTGGTGCGTGGAGCGGGTCCTCTTGGCAGGCCGGTAAAGGCTGTGGCCAGGCTAACGTTCAGAGCAACGATCATGCGATTGCCTGACATTGCAGGTGCAAGAGTCAATCACCTAGTTCACATGCTCCTCGAGCAGGCATTCGCCCGGTAATCGAACCAGCCGGGGAGAGTGTTCGTATGGCGTGAGGCTTTACCTCGATCTATCGACTTGAGCAGTGGCCGGCGTATGTGGTCAACCCCTGTCGATGACGCCTCGATCATTGCCCCGATGCTCCCTGTGCCGTCCTAGCCGTTTTGCGTCTTCGGGGCCTGCCCGCTCTACGCGCCCACACTGACCAGAAACGTGAAATATGCAATCACTCGTTTCGCTCCTCTCATTCGGTGGCACAGATCAACCAAGCCGCTCAAAACAATAATCGAGGCCTCCTTCAATGACTATCAGCTACAGCTCAGGGATCAAGTATTCGGACTATCAGGACCTGAGCGAACAGATTCGCTTTCAAAGCACAGAAGGCAAGATCTGGTTCGGTGAGCAGCGCATGTTGCTGATGCAGGTGTCGGCGATGGCTAATTTCCGCCGTGAACTCATCAATAGTCTGGGGATCGAGCGCGCCAAGGGTTTTTTCCTGCGACTTGGCTATCAATCCGGACTCAAAGACGCCGAAATGGCCCGCAAGCTGAGGCCAAACAGTCCGGAGCTGGAGATGTTCCTGGTTGGACCGCAGTTGCACTCCTTGAAGGGCATGGTCAATGCGCAGCCCATCCAGTTGGAAGTGGATCAGGAGGCCGGCCATTTCTACTGCGAACTTGAATGGATTGATTCCTTTGAGGTCGAGAGCTGCCTGACCGAGGTGGGCCTGATGGATGAGCCCGTTTGCTGGTCCTTGCTGGGCTACGCATGTGCATACAGCTCCTCGTTCATGAAGCGCGAAATCATCATCCAGGAAACGAGCTGTCGCGGGTGCGGCGATGAGCGCTGCATCATCATTGGTAAACCCGCCGAGCAGTGGGAAAACGCCGCAGAGTTCAGACGGTACTTTCAAGCCGATCCAATCATCGAGGAGCTGTATGAACTGCAATCGCAGATCAGCTCGCTGCGCACGTGTCTGGAGAAGCAAGAGGGCCAGTACTACGGCATTGGACGCTCCCCCGCCTACATTAAGGTCTGCAAGACGATCGACAAGGCAGCCAAGGGCAAGATTTCGGTCCTGTTGCTCGGAGAAACCGGCGTCGGCAAGGAGGTCATCGCACGGAGCGTGCATCTTCGCAGCGATCGTGCCGAGCAAGCATTTATCGCGGTGAACTGCGCTGCCATCCCGCAGGACTTGATCGAGGCCGAGCTGTTCGGTGTTGAGAAAGGGGCGTTTACCGGCGCCAATCAGACCCGCCCAGGGCGCTTCGAGCGCGCCAGCGGCGGGACCATCTTTCTGGACGAGGTGGTAGAACTGACGCCCAGAGCACAGGCGGCCTTACTCAGGGTGCTGCAAGAAGGAGAACTCGAGCGGGTGGGCGGCTCTCGGATCCATACGGTCGATGTGCGAGTCATTGCGGCCACCAATGAGAGCCTCGCCGATGCGGTCGAGGCGGGCCGGTTTCGCGCGGATCTTTATTACCGCCTGAATGTGTTTCCGGTTCAGGTCCCCCCTCTGCGCGAGCGGCTTGAGGACCTGCCGCTGCTGGTCGAGCACTTTTTAAGCAAGTTTCATCTGCAGTATCACAAGCGCACGCTAGGGTTGTCAGACAAGGCTCTGGAGCTGTGTCTCAGTTACGCTTGGCCGGGAAATATCCGCGAACTGGAGAATGTGATTGAGCGCGGCGTGATCCTGACCGATGGCAACGAAACCATAGGACAGGACGCGCTCTTTGCGGTTTTCCCAAAGGCAGGCAATCTGCATGGGGATCGTCTAAATGCTGACGGCGCGCTGGTTCAGGCCGAGGACACAGGAAGCGCGGCCGACTGGGTCACGCAAATCTTCGAACGGAACATAAGCCTGGAAGCGGTAGAAGAACAGCTGATGCGACGCGCAATGGACCTTGCTCAGCAAAACGTTGCGCAAGCCGCTCGAATCCTCGGATTAACTCGACCTGCGTTGGCTTACCGTCTCAAGAAAAGCGGCATTCTTGATGAGGATGCGCCTGAGTGACTCCGGTTGTCTTCGCGGATGGATCAAATCGAGTGCGAAGTGTTGTGGTATTAACCAAATAATCAATGCGCTGCCATGATTTATCAAATGATAAATTCAGTCCCTCTTCGAGAAGTAATCGATTTACGCTAAATCTCTTCCGTTAAACGTTCATCCCGCTGATAAATATAGGTTTTCTCCAGGTTTTGTTGCGATGGCATGCCCTTTGCTGAAGTACTCCCAGTTGCTGGGTGCGCACCAGTACTTGGCGACCTGTTAGGTCTCACGCATCACAAATGGTAGTTAAACGGAGAAAACGCATGATCACCCCTAAAATTAAATCGCTCGCTGCTGCAATCATGCTCGCTGCGTGCATTGTGACTGTCACTCCCGCGGTCGCGCAGTCAACTAGCGAAGCACAGGCCACGGCTTCGCTTTCGGTAGTCATGGAGTTCCTGGCCAATACCGCGCCCGATAAGGTTGAAGCAGCTGCTGAAAAGCTGGCAGCTCCAGACGCCACTTACGTTTCTCTCAATTTCGACAACCCGGAACTAAGGAAAATCTTGCCTTGGACTGGCACAAACAAAGGGCCGAAAGCCTTTAGTTCATTATTCCTGCAGGTCCAGGATTACTGGAAAATCGAAGACTTCACCATCAGCACCAAAATCGCCTCCGGAGAAGACGTGGCGATTTTCGGTAAGTTCACCTACCGGTCCGTGGCGGTCGACCAGGTGTTCACCTCGCCGTTCTCCATCCATGCCAAGGTGCGTGACGGCAAGATGACCTATTTCCAGTTCATGGAAGATACCTACGCGTCTGCCAGTTCCTTCCGACAGTCTGGCTCCTGGACTGTGAAGACCTCTGCGAACGCTGCCCCCTTTACGGTGGCCGCGGATTAACGATTTCGATCGCGAGGACCAAGCCTTGTGCCGGCTCCCGGAGGGTGAAAGCACTCCTGGCGTGCCGGCAGATGGCGCCCAGATGGGAGAGCACATCATTGCCACCCACTCCTTCTATGCGCCATTTCCAGAGATGCCGCTGGCGCCAGCCAGGGTGACCTGATGGTCGCCGACGGATCGCAGCCATGCGAGGCAGGGCCCGATCATTCACACCAGGCAACACGCAGGAGTTAGCCATGAATATTCATACCCCACACACGTCCAGACATGCGTTGAATTGGGTCGGTGGCGAGTGGATGGGCGCGGATACGATCCGTGGCTCCATCAACCCTGCCACCTATGAGGTCATAGGTACCTATGCCGAAGGGGGTGTTGAAACCGCCGAAGCGGCCATCGCCGCGGCGAAACGTGCCATGCACGAGACCGATTGGGTGCACGACCGAAAACTGCGCGCGCGCGTGCTCGACAACCTTGCAGACGCGTTCGAACGCAATCGGGGCGAGCTCATCAAGATCCTCTGCACCGAAAACGGCAAGGTTCAACGCGAGGCCAGCTTCGAAGTCGATCTTTGTGCGCCGTCACTGCGGTACTTTGCCGGCATCGCGCGAACTGATGCCGGCAGGGTCGTGGACTCCAGACCGGGCAGAATCGCGATGATGATGCGACAGCCGATGGGCGTGGCGGGAATCATCGTGCCTTGGAATTCCCCGGTCATCCTGACGGTACGATCACTCGCACCTGCACTGGCGGCCGGCTGTGCGGTGATCATCAAGGTGCCGGGCAAGAGCGCGCAGATCGCCGCGACCCTGTCCAAGATATTCAGCAACGTAACGGCACTGCCCCGCGGCGTCATCAATGTTTTCACCGACGAGACTGGTGATGGCGCCAAGCATCTCGTCGCCTCGCCACAGGTGCCGATCATCAGCTTTACCGGTAGCACTGGCACCGGCAAGGCGATCGCGCTCAGCGCCGCACCGCACTTCAAACGCGTTGGACTGGAGCTCGGCGGTAAGACGCCATCGATCGTGTTCGACGATACGGATCTCGATCTCGCGCTACCCATCCTGGAAAAGTCAGTGACGATGTTTGCGGGCCAGTTCTGTGTGACGGGTCAACGTGTGATTGTGCAGGAAGGGATCGCCGACGAGTTTCGCAAACGCTTTGCCGAACGGCTGCGTGCGGTAAAGGTCGGGCCTGCGGCAGACCTGTCGAGCGACATGGGCCCGATGATCGACCGCGAGAACGTCGAGCGCGTCGATAACCTGGTTGAGCGCGCCATTGCGCAGGGCGCGGAGGTCATTGTGCGAGGCGGTCCGGTTACACAAGGCCCGCTGTCGAAAGGCGCATTCTTTCGCCCCGCGTTTCTGGAGGTGAGCGATCCGACGATGCCAATCGTCCAGGACGAGACGTTCGGGCCGGTGGTCACCATGCAGAGGTTTGCTACGGAACAGCAAGCCGTTGCGTTGGCCAACGACAGCATCTATGGCTTGGGAGCGAGCATCTGGACGCGCGATCTCTCCAAGGCGCTGCGGATCGCACCCAGGATCGAAGCGGGTATGGTCTGGATCAATGAGTGGGGCGCACTCGGCGAAGATATCGAGGAAGGCGGTTCCAAGCAGTCGGGGCTCGGCCGTCTGAACGGTGTGGCTGCGATTGATGACTTCACCGAGATCAGAACGATCACGCTCAACCCAGGCCTGATGAGTGTTCATCTTTAGGTAACGCGATTCAAACACAATCATTCGATTGCCTAAGCACCGAGGAAACAAGAATGAGCACAATCACCAATATCCTTCTGGCAGCTAGCGCGGCGTTCGCCACCTTGGCGGCAAACGTCAGTCTCGCCGAGGTCACCACGGCACATGCCAGTAGCTACATCGCGACCGAGGATGGTGTGCAGCTGTATTACAAGGACTGGGGGCCGAAGAACGGTCAAGTCGTTACATTCAGCCATGGCTGGCCGCTGAACGCCGACAGCTGGGAAGCACAGATGCTGTTTTTGGCCGACAAGGGCTACCGGGTGATCGCCCATGACCGTCGTGGCCATGGCCGCTCCAGCCAGCCCTGGGAAGGCAACGACATGGATCACTATGCTGACGATCTGGCAGCCGTGATCGAGACCCTGAACCTGAAGGATGTCACCCTGGTCGGTTTCTCCACGGGTGGCGGTGAAGTGGCTCGCTATATCGGGCGTCACGGTACCAGTCGCGTGAAAAAAGCGGTGCTGGTCGCAGCCGTTCCGCCATTGATGCTCAAGACGGAGAGCAATCCCAGCGGCGTGCCAATGGAAGTATTCGATGGTCTGCGCAAGGCCTCGGTGGACAATCGCTCGCAGCTTTACCTCGATATCGCGTCCGGTCCTTTCTTCGGCTTCAACCGGGAAGGTGCCACCCCATCGCAGGGCCTGATCCAGTCATTCTGGGTACAAGGCATGCAGGCTGGCCACAAGAACGCCTATGACTCTATCGCGGCATTTTCAGCCACCGACTTCCGTGAGGATTTGAAGAAGTTCGACGTGCCGACACTGGTGATTCACGGTGATGACGACCAGATCGTGCCGGTGGATACTTCGGCGAAGGCTTCGGCAGCGCTGATCAAGGGTGCCAAGCTGATTGTCTATGCCGGCGCGCCACACGGCTTGGCAGACACCCACAAGCAGCGCCTGAATCAGGACCTTTTGGACTTCTTGCAGAAGTAAGCCAACGGACATACAGGCCGACTCATCGCCGTGTGTTGACTAGACTGCTGAGTTGATCAGCACACCTATAACCCTGTGCTGTACATGTAACGGCACATTGTGCAGAGGAAATAATGATGGCTAAGGTTCTAGTGCTCTATCACTCCATGTATGGCCACATTGAGACCATGGCGAACAAGGTCGCTGAAGGTGCCCGCAGCGTTCCGGGAACGGAGGTCGCGATCAAACGGGTTCCTGAAACGATGAGCCCGGAAGCCTTTGCCGCAGCAGGCGGCAAGACCAATCAAAGTGCCACAGAGGCATTACCGTCGGACCTGGCCGATTTCGATGCCATCATCTTTGGTACCCCGACGCGCTTCGGCAATATGTCCGGACAAATGCGCAACTTCCTCGACCGAACAGGTGGGCTCTGGGCCCAAGGCGCCCTGGCAGGAAAGGTCGCCAGCGTGTTTACCTCAACTGGAACGGGCGGTGGCCAGGAAATGACCATTGCCTCCACCTGGACCACGTTGGCACATCACGGAATGATCATCGTACCGATCGGCTACACCACCCCAGCACTCTTCGATGTCTCGAAGGTAGGAGGAGGTACTCCTTATGGCGCCTCTACCATTGCCGGTGGCGACGGTTCCAGACAGCCAGATGAGCGTGAACTGGAAGTAGCACGTCATCAGGGTGAACACGTTGCTCGGATCGCATCAAAGCTGCACGGCTAGAGCGAGATTATCTGGCCCCATGACGCTCGAACGGCCCTTGACTCGACCGGTGGCACGCATCGATGCGCGCCACTGGATCGGTAAGGCCAAGGCTTTGAACAGAGTATCCAACATGAGCGAGACGCAACCTGAAGCCGCAACCCTGGTGGTGCGCCATCAGGTTCGCCCAAACCACGTGCCGAGTTACGAGACCTGGTTGCGTCGCATCATCATCACGGCCAACCAATGCCCCGGCCACCTCGGGGTGGACGTGATACGTGGCTGGCGAACCGACGTGGCGCAATTCACATGCGTGCTGCGCTTCACCAGCTTAGAGCAGTTGCAAGACTGGATTCGCTCGGAACAAAGGCGCCAGCTAGTAGCTGAGGTCGTGCCGCTTCTTTGCGATGGCGACCAGCTGGAGATCGCTCAAGGCAAGGATTTCTGGTTCGTACCGGAAACCGTCCAAGCGCCTCCGCCACGCTGGAAACAAAGCTGCGTAACCTTTCTCGTGATCCTGCCACTGAGCCTACTGATGCCACTGCTTTGGCAACCTCTGTTCCAGCGTGTTCCCTGGCTCAGCGATCATCTTATAAGCGATGCACTCATCACCTTGAGCATCGTCCTGCTCGTGGTGTATCTATTTATGCCCATCGCCACGCGCGCCTTTGCCGGCTGGTTGAGGCCCCAGCATCGAGAGGAACGATCCTGAGTCGGGGCCTCACGATGAACGCTCCCGCAGCATTCTGTTGCTGCGGTTTCCTGCTTGATCATTTGAGCGCTGCCAGGCGATGAGCTTCACGAACCGACTATCCAGCACGGTCCCTGAAGTAGTGGCCGCTTCTAGCCGATTCTGTTGAAAGTAGAACAGGCACTGCTGTCCTCCCGGTAACCGTCCCATCATGCTGTTTGCCCACGCTCGCTGACAGGGCAATTTTGCCAACGGCATGGCGTGGCAGCTGCTTTTTCAACAGCATCAGCCGAAAGCGGCCCGATCATTAGAAACGCACCTGACCCATCCAAACGGCTCGTTCGAAGTGTAAATCGGCGTTCTGCGTCACTCGCTGGCAATCCGTGCACAAATCATCGGTGCTGCGGCATACAGGCACGAGTAGTGAGAAAGCCCCTCCATCCGCTCGATGCGTGCCTTGCGTGAGAAGCGTTCGGCCATATAGGCCGACATAGCGAAAGGCGACCAGTTGTCCTCAGTGCCGTGCCATAGGCAGACATCTGTCTCGCAGGTGAAGACCTTGGCTGACCAGGGCTTCAGGTACTGCTGGATATCCCGCGTGTAGCCGGACGCGCCTTGGGCAAAGCATTGCTGCAGTACCTGGCAGATAAGCGCCCTGAACTCAGGTGATTTCACCCGCTCCCGATCCTGCCCCCGGGCGCTGGCGAACAGCATGCGAAACAGCATCTGCGGTGCTCGTTTGGCCAGCAGCGCCTGCCACTTCACCAGCCACTGGAACAAGCCTGGGCTGCGCTGGGCCAGCGAAAACACGGCCTTGCCGGCCATTTCATCGAGGAAGTCCCCTGCATCGAGCGGGGCGGCGGCGCAAACCAGATGCAGGCTACGAACCTGGCGCGGCATGAGGGCGCTGACTTCCAATGCGGCATGCGTGCCGAGGGAAAAACCGATGAAGTCGACCCGAGCACCTTGTACTGTCCCGCTGATCGCCTGGGCAATCTGTCGGTAGTAGTCAGAGTCGGTAATGGAGTGGTCGATGGCGAAACGATCGAAACAGAGAATGCGCAGGCCCTGTTCTCGGGCTGGCGTGTCGAATACGGAACTCTCATACGGCGAGCCCGGCACCCCGTGGCAGTAAACGACCGGTTTGCCTGCGGGGTTTCCGTATTCGCTGAAGTCCATCTCTAGTTCCGAGCAAAGTGGCGTCTCGGTCTTTTATCACCGCTTTACTGAATATGCGCCAGGGCGAACTGACGCATTGCCTTGGAGTTTCAGAGCGCGCGTGAGCGGCGACCACCTGACTCCGGCAACCTGACCGTCTTCTTCGCCCCGAATGGATTCCAGCTGGCGACGAACAGCGCTGCCACCAGCGGGCCGATCACCAACCGTCGAGGCCCGGCCGGGCCAGGCCGTCGAGGGTACAAACGAGGATCAGGTTGTCGGGCAAGCGGGTGTCCCTGTCGGCCCCGAGGGAAAAGGGAGTCCTCTACTTTCAGGCAGACGATGGCGTGTCCCTGCGCACGCTTCAGTCGATAGTCGTCTTCCCTCCCTCTGTGGCGGCATACTGCACCCTATCCGGCTCCCCACGAAACAAGGACGTTGTATGCCTTCAATGCGAAATTGCCCTGTTCTTTTGCTCCTCATTACCACCCTCTGCATACCCGCGCGGCATGTCAGTGCCACTGAAGCCACCGCCGCTTCGGTGGAATTTACCGTCTGGAGTCACGCCTTTGTCGGCACGCTGGGCAGCAAGCAGGTAGAGGTTTCCTTGCACCGTGTTGCCGATACCCTGTCGGGCACCTACTGCTATCAACCGTGCAGCAATCAGACGCGCATCCAGCTCGTGCTGGAGGGGCAGATGCAAGGCGCCGGGGCGGAGCTGATCGAGCGAGACCGCACGAATCAAGCGGCCACTACCGGCATCTGGCAGATCGAGTCGCTGAAAGACGGGATCACCGGTACCTGGCTTGCGCCTGACGGCAAGCGCAGGCTTGCACTGGCTTTGCGCAGGGATGAGGCCGAGGGCGATTTGCAGGCGCGCTTTCCCTATGAGACACGGCTGCTGGCGGATGGGCTACCCGAGCCGGAAGGCGATGGTTGTCCGACGCCCCCGCTGGTGTCGGCCATCCGTCTGTACAAGGACGGTGCGCTGCAGCAGACCCTGGAAACCGAGTCCCAGGGGACCTGCAGTATTTTCACGCCCGTGTTGTTCGATGCGAACTTCGATGGCTGGCCCGATCTGAGCATTGCCCAGTTTCTGCCCGCGGGCCCTAACATCCCTCATCAGACCTGGCTCTATGATCCGGCGACGGGGCGCTTCGTCGATGCACCTGCAACGTTGCAGGGCATCACGTCGCCAGATTTCGACCCGGAGCAGCAGATCGTCTATTCATTCTGGCGCGCCAGTTGTTGTGAGCATGGCGTATCGATCTACCGCTGGCGGGGCGACGAACTGGAGGAAGTCGATAGCCAGAGCAGTTATTTCCTGCCTGTGATGGTTGGCGATACGCGGCGCCTTTGCTATGTCGCCCCCGGTTACCGTGAAGGTTTCATCGAGTATTCGGGCCGGGTCGAGCAGTCCGCAGATGGCCGCTTGCGTCTGCATCAGATCGACCCGAACACCTGCGAAATCGACGACTGGACTTTTCTGCATCGCACCCATATCGACATCTGGAAACCCGCCAAACCCGGGGAGAAACCGCTTCTCCTGCGGTCAGAAAACGTTGTCTGGAAATCGACCGAGACCTCTGCCGGCCAACGCTATTGCCCCGAAGTACCTTACTTCGACGATGGCCGAATCGGGCGTATGCTGCTCAGTGATGATCCCGACTCCTGCAGCGCAGAAGATCCGGCCCGGGACTGACTGGTGAGGTCGGTAGCAGGCGATCAGTGCTGCTC
>CAMPIF010000099.1 GCA_946886245.1 Ectopseudomonas composti
CTATGTCGCCTTCGTTCGCGGCAATCGCCAGGCGCTGTTCAAGGACCATCAGGTTCGCGGCTTCATCGGTTTTCTACTGCTGACCTGGCTGGTATTCGGCACCTGGCTGTGGATCAACTCGGACCATGCCTGGCTCGACGCCGTTCGCATCGTCGCGGTGAACGTCACGTCGGTGGTCACCACCACCGGCTTCGCCCTTGGCGACTACAGCACCTGGGGCAGTTTCGCCGTGCTGCTGTTCTTCTACCTGACCTTCGTCGGCGGCTGTTCCGGCTCGACATCGGGCGGCCTGAAGATCTTCCGCTTCCAGGTTGCCTATGTGCTGCTCAAGGCCAACCTGATGCAGCTGGTGCACCCGCGCGCGGTGATCAAGCAGCAGTACAACAACCACAACCTGGATGAAGAGATCGTCCGCTCGCTGATCACCTTCTCCTTCTTCTTCACCATCACCATCGGCGTGCTGGCCCTGGCCCTGACCCTGGTCGGCCTGGATTGGGTCACCGCGCTGACCGGCGCGGCTACTGCGGTGTGCAACGTCGGTCCGGGGCTTGGCCCGATCATCGGCCCGGCCGGCAACTTCGCCAGTCTGCCGGATTCGGCCAAATGGCTACTCAGTGCCGGCATGCTGCTCGGCCGCCTGGAAATTCTGACCGTACTGGTGCTGGTCACCCGCAGCTTCTGGAAACACTGACCAATGCCCCTAGCCAGCCTGCGCATCCTCGCCTTCATCAACGGCATCTTCCTCGTCACCCTGGCGCTGAGCATGCTGGTGCCGGTGATCACCCTGCTGATCTTCGAGCAGCCGCAAGGCATCAATGCCTTTCTCTGGTCGAGCCTGATCACCGCCCTCACCGGCATCGCCATGATCGCTCAGGGCAGGCCGCAGCAAACGCAACTGCGCCCACGCGACATGTACATGCTGACGGTGTCGAGCTGGGTGATGGTATCGATCTTCGCCGCCTTGCCATTCATCTTCGCCGAACGGGCGAGCATCACCGACGCATATTTCGAAAGCATGTCCGGTATCACCGCGACCGGCGCCACCGTATTCAGCGGCCTCGACGACATGTCTCCCGGTACGCTGATCTGGCGCTCGCTGCTGCACTGGCTGGGCGGCATCGGTTTCATCGGCATGGCCGTGGCGATCCTGCCGATCCTGCGCATCGGGGGCATGCGCCTGTTCCAGACCGAGTCGTCGGATCGCTCGGAGAAGGTCATGCCGCGCTCGCACATGGTCGCCAAATACATGGTGCTGGCCTATGTCGGCCTCAGCACACTCGCGGTGCTGGCGTTCTGGTGGGCCGGCATGGGCCTGTTCGATGCGATCAACCACGCCATGTCGGCGATCGCCACCGGCGGTTTCTCCACATCCGACTCCTCCCTGGGCAAATGGCAGGAACCGGCGATTCACTGGGTCGCTATCATCGTGATGGTGCTCGGCAGCCTGCCCTTCGTGCTCTATGTCAGCACCCTGCGCGGCAACTACCGCGCACTGTTTCGCGACGCGCAGGTGCGCGGCTTCCTGCTGCTACTGGTGGGCAGCTGGTTCGTGCTGGCTGGCTGGAAATGGCTCACCACCGACCTGTACTGGCTCGATGCGCTGCGCCTGGTGGCGGTGAACATCACCTCAATCATGACCACCACCGGCTTTGCCGTGGGCGACTACCACCTGTGGGGCCCGTTCGCCAGCATGATGTTCTTCTACCTGGGTTTCGTCGGCGGCTGCTCCGGCTCCACCGCCGGCGGCCTGAAGATCTTCCGCTTCCAGGTCGCCTACATCCTGCTCAAGGCCAACCTCAGACAGCTCATTCACCCGCGAGCAGTGATCAAGCAGCAGTACAACCGCCACCGGCTGGATGAAGACATCGTTCGTTCGATCCTGGCCTTCGCCTTCTTCTACACCATCACCATCGCCACCCTGGCGCTGGCGGTGGCGATGTGCGGAGTGGACTGGATCACCGCCCTGACCGGCGCTGCGGCAATGGTTTCAGGCGTTGGCCCGGGCATGGGCGAGATGGTCGGCCCGGCCGGCAACTACGCCACCATTCCCGACCTGGCCAAGTGGCTGCTGAGCTTCGGCATGCTGCTCGGGCGCCTGGAAATCCTGACCGTGCTGGTGCTGCTGTTCCCGGCCTTCTGGCGCCATTGAGCGCCCCCTACCCAGCTCAGTTGGCCAGCCCACGGCGGCTGCGATACTCGCCAGGCGTTTCACCGAACCAGCGGCGAAACGCCCTGAAGAAGTTGCTCGGATCGGCAAAGCCCAGCAGATAGGCAACTTCCAGCAAGGTCAGGTCGACCTGACCGAGATACTGCTCGGCCAGCTCACGGCGGGTGTCGTCGAGCAACTGCTGGTAGCTGGTGCCCTCCTCCTGCAGACGCCGCTGCAGGGTACGCTGCGACAGGTGCAGCGTTTGCGCCACCACCTCACGCCGTGGTTCGCCCTGGGGCAACAGGCGACACAGCACCTGACGTGCCTGATGGGTGACACGGCTGCTGCAGAAACGCGCCAGGTATTCGCCGGCAAAACGGTCATGCAGCTGCGCCAGCGCTTCATTGGCACTGGGCAATGGTGTCTCCAGATCGGCACGCTCGAAGATCAACCCATAGTGCTCGGCATTGAACTTCAGCGGCGCCTGGAACACCTGCTGGTAGGGCGTCAGATCGACAAGTGGCGGGCCTTGCAGACGAATCTCGCGCGGGCGAATGGGCTTGCCGGTCATCCAGCGGCAAAACGCCAGACAGTACGCCAGCGAGGCCTCGGCGCTCTGCCGGGCCGGCGGCAGGCGGTCGCCATGAATGGCCAGCGTCAGCGCATAGCCATCAGGTTGCGGCATGAAATTCAGGTCCGCACCTTCACCGATGATGCGCTGATAGCGCACCAGACGAGTGAAGCCATCACGCAGGTTGCGGCTGGACATCAGCGCGTAGCCCACGACATGGAAGGACGCCGGGCGCACCACCTGCGCCATGTTCAGGCCGATCGCCGGGTTGCCCGACAGCGCCACGGCGCGCTGCCACAGACGGGTCATGCCGTCCTGCGGGAAGCGCGCATCCGGGTCGTTCAACGCGGCGTAATCCATGCCCAGCTCGGCGAACAGGCGGGTGCAGTCGACGCCGCCCAGCTCCAGCGCCTGCACGATGGCCAAGGCCCAGTTGGAGGATGTGGTTCTTTCGCTCATCGTCTTGTTCTTGTGATCAATCAGCAAGGCCAGGGTTGGCGGCGCAAGGATACTAGACTGGCACCTTAAGTCAGTGGCCCACGGAGACAGCGCATTTACACTGACCGTGACAATAACAGGAGGTGCGCCATGACCGCCCAGACCACCGAACGCTACCAGAGCTTCGCCGAGTTCTACCCCTATTACCTGCAGGAACACAGCAACCCCGTGTGCCGCCGTCTGCACTATGCCGGCAGTCTGCTGGTGCTGGCGATCCTCGCCTACGCCCTGCTCACCCAGCAATGGCTCTGGCTGCTGGCCATGCCACTGGCCGGTTATGGCTTCGCCTGGGTCGGCCATTTCGTCTTCGAAAAGAATCGACCGGCCACCTTCGACTATCCGCTGTACAGCCTGATGGGCGATTGGGTGATGCTCAAGGATGCCTTTACCGGCCGTATCCGTTTCTGACGAAACGAATGTACGCCCCTCTGAAGAACAACAAGAACGAGAACGCCCATGAACAGCCGCGCCCGCTTTACCCACATGCAAGACGGCCAGGCCGAGGACTGGGCCATCATCGCCCGGGATTTCGCCACCTACGCCGCTCAGTTGCCTGCCCGCATCCTCGATCACCTGCGCCTGCTCGACGGCGATTTCGGTGGGTTTCCGGTGGACCGCCTGACCCACTCGCTGCAAACCGCCACCCGTGCCTATCACGACGGCCGCGACGAGGAGTATGTGATCTGCGCGCTGCTGCATGACATCGGCGATACCCTCGGCAGCTACAACCACCCGGACATCGCCGCGGCCATCCTCAAGCCCTTCGTCAGTGCCGAGAACCACTGGATGGTGGAGAAGCACGGCATCTTCCAGGGCTATTACTTCTTCCATCACCTGGGCATGGATCGCCATCTGCGCGAGCAATTCAAGGATCACCCCCAGTACCAGGCGACCATCGAGTTCTGCGCCAGGTACGATGCGGCGGCCTTCGACCCGGACTATGAAAGCCTGCCACTGAGCTTCTTCGAGCCCATGTTGCAGCGCGTGTTCGCCCGGCCGAAGAACTCCATCTATCTGGCTGCAATGGACAAGACCAGCACCTGACCGCCGGCCACTGTTGCGCCACCGTTCGGCGGCCATGCTTGGCTGGCCGCCACCCCCTTGGTTATGATCCCCGCCCAGCGAGCCTCTGGCTCAGGTCTTGCAGACCAGCCAGGCGTCCAGCAGAGACGCCAGAAATCCAGCAGGGACAGTTCCAACAGATGAAGCCAGCAATCACCAGCCGTGCCAACGGGCTACCGACGCCGCCGTTGCGTGAATACTATTCGCGCGTACTGGCCTATATCGCCACGGCCGCCAGCATCGCCGCCGGCACCTATGTCGGGCACTTCGCCTACGACATCCTGTGGATGGTGCCCTACGCCCTGCTCTACCCTCATCTGGCGCACAATCTCAGCCGCCGCTTCAAGCGCGACTATCCGCAGCAGACCGACCTCGCCCTGCTGTTCTTCGATGCCCTGCACGCCGGCGCATCCTGCGTGCTGCTGGGTTTCTCCGCCGTCCCCAGCCTGATGTTCCTGCTGATTCTGTGTTTCAGTGCACTGGTCGTCGGCGGCATGCGCTATCTCGGCCTGGCGCTGCTGGTGGCCGCCAGCGGCATGGCGCTGTGCGCTGCGCTGGTGGGGGTTCATCCCAATACCGACACGCCGACCCTGGTGGCGCTGGTCAGCATCCTCTTCACCACCCTGTACATCTGCATCACCGCCTATTTCGTCAACCAGCAGGGCCTGCGCCTGGCCCAGGTACGCAGCGAGATCAAGCGTGAGCAGGAAAAGGCCGCACGTCTGGCGCGCAACCTGGCCAAGTACCTGTCGCCACAGGTCTGGGAATCGATCTTTACCGGCAAGAAGAGCGTACGCCTGGAGACTCAGCGCAAGAAGCTCACGGTGTTCTTCTCCGACATCAAGGGCTTCACCGAGCTGTCGGAAGAACTGGAAGCCGAAGCCCTGACCGACCTGCTCAACACCTACCTCAACGAAATGTCGAAGATCAGCCTGAAATACGGCGGCACCATCGACAAGTTCATCGGTGACTGCGTCATGGTGTTCTTCGGCGACCCGAGCAGCAACGGCGCCAAGAAGGATGCGGTCGCGGCGGTGTCCATGGCCATCGCCATGCGCAAGCACATGAAGGTGCTACGCCAGCAATGGCGCGCGCAGGGCATCACCAAACCGCTGGAAATCCGCATGGGCCTCAATACCGGCTACTGCACGGTGGGCAACTTTGGCGCCGACACGCGCATGGACTACACCATCATCGGCCGCGACGTGAACCTTGCCAGCCGCCTGGAGAGCGCCGCCGAATCCGGCGAGATCCTGATTTCCCACGAGACTTATTCACTGGTCAAGGACGTGATCATGTGCCGCGACAAGGGCCAGATCGCCGTCAAGGGCTTCACCCGCCCGGTGCAGATCTACCAGGTGGTGGACTTCCGCCGCGACCTGGGCGCTACCTCCAGCTACGTCGAGCACGAACTGCCGGGCTTCTCCATGTACCTGGACACCAACGGCATTCAGAACTTCGACAAGGAGCGGGTGATTCAGGCGCTCAACCAGGCGGCGGAAAAGCTGCGCGACAAGGTCATTCTCTGAAACGAACCGCTTGGAGTGCCATTCGCGGCTAAAGCCGCTCCTACGATACGCCCTTGTGGGAGCGGCTTCAGCCGCGATAAAAGCCGACTACAACGCGGTATCCGGCAACGCCTCGTTCAACACCACCGGCTCACCATCGATCAGCGCCTGCAACGCCAGGAATTCCAGCGCCGAAGCGCGCCAGGACTGTGCTGCCGCCAGCTCTGCGCAACGCCGCCGATCCAGCTCCAGTGCAGCCAGGCAGGCAGCACGCAGATCCTCGTCCATCACCCCGCTCTGCCCTTGCGACAGCACATCCAGCGGTCCGGCAACGGGAAACGCAGCCACCGGCGTACCGCAAGCCAGCGCTTCCAGCATCACCAGCCCATAGGTATCGGTACGCGAGGGGAAAACCAGCACCGAGGCATCCTGATAGGCCTCGGCCAACGCCTGGCCATGGCGATAACCGAGAAAGCACACCTGCGGATACTGCTGCTGCAACACCTCACGCTGCGGGCCGTCGCCGACCACGCGCTTCTCTCCCGGTAAATCCAGATCGAGAAAGGCCTGCAGGTTCTTTTCCGGGGCGATGCGTCCGACGTAGAGAAACACCGGTCGCACCGGACGAGCGCGCGTCTCGTCCGGCCGGAACAATCGGGTATCCACCCCTTTACGCCACAGTTGCAGCCGTTGCAGAGCCCAGCTGGCGAACTCCTCGCGCAGGCGCTCGGTGGTCACCAGCACGGCCTGACTGGGGCGATGGAAGGCACGCAGAAAGGCATAGCCCCAACGCGGCGAAATCCACGGCCAGCGAGCGCTGACGTACTCGGGAAAGCGCGTATGGATGGCCGTGGAAAACGCCAGCCCACGCTTGACCAGCCAGCGCCGCGCCGCCCAACCCAGCGGCCCCTCGGTCGCGAGGTGCACGCAGTCCGGACGAAAGTCGCGAATCGCCGCACCGACACGCCACAGGTCCCACACCAGCGGAATCTCCGGGTATGACGGACAGGGCACGGCGCGAAAATCGGCGGGCGACAGCAGTTTGACCTGATGGCCCAACCCACGCAGTTCGCCGACCAGCGCGGCCAGGCTGGTGACCACGCCATTGACCTGTGGCGCCCAGGCGTCGGAGACGATGAGTATCCTCATGCGCCGGTCTCGAGGGCGACGACCGGCTCCTCGCTGGCCAGCTGCGCCTCGGCCAGACGATAGAGTTCGATCTGCCCGTCCAAGTGCTCGATCAGCGCCGTGCAGGATTCCACCCAGTCGCCGCAGTTCATGTACTCCACGCCGCTCACCTGGCGAATCTCGGCATGGTGGATATGGCCGCAGACCACGCCCTGCAGGCCACGCTTGACGCACTCGTGAGCGATGGCCTCCTCGAAGTCGCTGATGAAATTCACCGCCGTCTTGACCTTGTGCTTGAGGTAAGCCGACAGCGACCAGTAACCGTACCCCCAGCGGCTGCGCCAGTGATTGAGCCAGCGATTGAGAGTCAGGGTGAACTCGTAGGCAGAGTCACCGAGAAAGGCCAGCCAGCGGTGATAACGGGTGATCACATCGAACTGGTCGCCATGGATCACCAGCAATTGACGGCCATCGGCCGTGACGTGCACGGCCTCATCCACCAGTTGGATATTGCCCAACAGCAGGCTGGAGTAACGGCGCAGGAATTCGTCATGGTTGCCGGTGACGTAGATGACCTCGGTACCGCGCTTGCTCATGGTCAGCAGGCGACGGATCACGTTGGTGTGCGCCTGCGGCCAGTAGATGCCACCGCGCAGTTTCCAGCCATCGATGATGTCGCCCACCAGGTAGATGCGGTCAGCCTGATAGCGCTTGAGAAAGGCTGCCAGGTGTTCGGCCTGGCAGTCGCGTGTGCCGAGGTGCACGTCGGAGATCCACAGGGTACGGACACGTTGCTTGCGGCTGGGCTTGGCGAGCTGAGCGCTGGTCATGGGCGACCTCCGGCTGGGTTTAGACGAGCTTGAGGGGTCGCGGTGAAAAGCTTGTGACAGGAAAAAGACCGTTCAATGACGCAGCATCACCTCGGCCCAGGCGTTACACTCCGGCGGTTGCCGAGGAAACCGCCATGCTCCCGATCCTGTCCCTGCGTCATTACAGCCACGAAGTGCTCAGCCATAGCCACGACCACGCGCAACTGGTGTTCGGCCTGGCTGGCGAGCTGCAATTCGAAGTGGCTGGCCAGGGCAGCCAGGTGCTGCGCCACCACCTGGCCGTGGTGCCGGCCGCAGCCCGCCATACCTGCGGCAGCCCACGCGGCAGTCAGTGCCTGGTGCTGGACCTGCCGGCCAACGATTGGCTGGAACGCCAGCTCGGCCACCATGCGAACGATATCCAGCGCCTGCTGGACAAGCCCAATGCCCTGCAACTCGATGCTTCGCAGGGCCAGCTCCTCAACTGGCTGGCCAGCAGCCCGATCAATGACCCGATCATCGCAGGTCAGGGTGCGGCCTTGCTGCTCGGCAGCCTGGCCTGCAGCCGCCAGCATGCCGAAGCGCCCGGCTTGCCCATGGCTGCCCTGGATCGCTACATCGAGCAGCACGCGGCGCATCCGCTGCAGGTGGCGGACCTGGCGCGCCTGGCTGGCCTGTCGGTGGCGCGCTTTCACGCCCGCTTTCTCACCGAGACCGGGCGCACGCCCATGGAACACATTCGCCAGCGGCGCCTGCACCTGGCCGAGCAACTGCTGCGTGGCAGCGACCTGGCCGTTGGCGAAATCGCGGCCCGCGTCGGCTACAACTCGCAAAGCGCATTCACCGCCGCCCTCTCCCGCCACCTGGGCATGACCCCAAGGCAATTGCGCCGCACGCGCTAGCCAGCACACGAGCCGCAGGCTGTGCCATGCGCAGCGCAGAACCATCGGTTGGCCCCGGTGCGCTCCGCCCGCACCCATCCTCGATAGCCTGGCGACAAAACTCATCACTCCCGCGACAGACAGCCACCGCCTGCGCCGCCTAGACTGCGCGGCATCATCGAGGAGTACCCCATGCAAACCATCGAATGGCAGGATTTCGAGAACGTGGAGCTGCGCGTCGGCACCATTCGCAGCGCCCGCCCCAATGAAAAGGCCGTGAAGCCGGCGTACGTGCTGGCAGTGGATCTCGGCGAACTGGGCATCAAGACCTCCAGCGCGCAGATCACCGCGCACTACAGCTGTGACGAGCTGATTGGTCGGCAGGTGCTGTGCGTGTGCAACTTCGCCCCCAAACGCATCGCCGGCGTACGCTCGGACGTGCTGGTGACCGGTGTCCATGACGGCGAAAACCGCGTTGTCCTGGCCGGTTTCGACCAGCCTTTGCCCAACGGTGCGCGCCTGGCATGACGGAACGTAACGCCCTGCTGGCGATTCACCTGGGTGCACTGCTGTTCGGCCTGTCGGGCATCTTCGGCAAACTGGCGGCAACCACACCGAACATGATCGCAGGCGGCCGCGCGCTATTTGCCGTGATCGCCTTGAGCCTGGCTGCGCTGCTCTGGCGCAGTCGCAACGCGATTCGCCCGAGCCTGCGGCAGATGGCCCTGCTGGCACTCGGTGGTCTGCTGCTGGGCACGCACTGGGTCACCTTCTTCGAAGCGGTGAAGGTCTCCGGTGTGGCCATCGCCACCCTGGGTTTCGCCAGCTTCCCGGCCTTCACCGTACTGCTGGAGGGGCTGCTGTTTCGCGAACGCACCCGTCCCAGCGAGTTCGCCATGGTCGGCGTGGTGTGCGTGGGGCTGATCCTGGTCACGCCGCAGTTCAGCCTGAACAGTGATGCCACGGTCGGCTTGCTGTGGGCGGTGCTGTCGGGCTTTCTGTTCGCCCTGCTGTCGCTGCTCAATCGCGCCAGCACCCGTGGCCTCGACCCGGTAAAGGCCGCGCTGTACCAGAACATCACCGTACTGCTGTGCTTTCTGCCGCTGGCCTGGCCGCTGCTGCCCAGCGTGCGCCCGGTGGACTGGCTGTGGCTGGCCATGCTCGGCATCTTCTGCACGGGCCTGGCGCACAGCCTGTTCGTTGCCAGCCTGCGCGTGCTCAAGGCACGCACCACGGCGGTGATCTTCGCCCTGGAACCGGTCTACGGGATTCTGTTCGCCTGGTGGCTGTTCAGCGAAGAGCCGACGCTACGCATGCTGGCCGGAGGCGTGCTGATCGTCAGCGCCATCTTCGTTTCAGCGCGCATGGCGCGTTGAAGCGAGCGGTGCGCACGGCGCACCCTACCGGTCGTTGTGGCCCAGATCGCGGGTTGGATCGATCAGATCGCGCACTCGTTGCTTGAGCACCTTGGCCTCGGGGAAGCCACCATCGGCCTTGCGTTCCCAGATCTGCTGACCGTCGCAGAGGATGCGAAACACACCGCCCGTGCCCGGCTCCAGGCTGACCCGGCCCAGTTCGTCGGCAAAGGTGCTGAGCAGTTCCTGAGCCAGCCAGGCGGCGCGCAGCAGCCACTGACACTGGGTGCAATAGGTGATGACGATTTCAGGCTTTTGATCGGGCATGGCAGCGGCTCTACTGTGGGGCTTGATGCCTATAATAACGGCCTTTGTCTCTGCTCCTGCCGGAATCCATCATGCGCCGCCTGCTGTTTTCGCTGCTTTGCCTGTTCGCCCTGTCCAGCCTGCCCGTCATCGCCGCCGAACGTGTCGGCCTGGTGCTGTCGGGCGGCGCCGCTCGCGGCCTGGCACACATTGGTGTGCTCAAGGCGCTGGAAGAACAAGGCATTCGCATCGACGCCATCGCCGGCACCAGCATGGGCGCCATCGTCGGCGGCCTCTATGCCGCCGGCTATTCGGTGGCTGAGCTCGAGCGCCTGGCGCTGGAGCTGGACTGGCAACAGGCGCTGTCCGACTCACCGCCACGCGAGGACATTCCCTTTCGCCGCAAGCAGGACGACCGAGATTTTCTGATCAAGCAGAAACTCAGTTTCCGTGACGACGGCAGCCTGGGCCTGCCGCTGGGCGTGATCCAGGGCCAGAACCTGGCGCTGCTGCTCGAGGGTCTGCTGGTACACCGCAGTGCCACCCGCGACTTCGATCATTTGCCAATCCCCTATCGCGCCGTGGCCACCGATGTGGTGACGGGTGAGCAGGTGATCATGGGTAGCGGCCACCTGCCGCAGGTGATGCGCGCCAGCATGTCGATCCCGGCGGTGTTCGCCCCGGTGGAAGTGGACGGCCGCCTGCTGGTCGACGGCGGCATGGTCAACAACGTGCCAATCGACGTCGCGCGGCAGATGGG
>CAMPIF010000100.1 GCA_946886245.1 Ectopseudomonas composti
ATTTCAGCCAGGCTCATCTGCTCGGCATTACGCAGTACCGGAACGACCAGACCGCGGTCGCTGGACACGGCAACACCGATGTCGGCATAGCCGTGGTAAACGATGTCGTTGCCGTCGATCGAGGCGTTGACTGCCGGGAAGCGCTTCAGGGCTTCGGTGGCGGCCTTGACGAAGAACGACATGAAGCCCAGACGCACGCCATTGTGGGACTTCTCGAACAGGTCCTTGTACTTCGAACGCAGGGCCATGACTTCGGTCATGTCGACTTCGTTGAAGGTGGTCAGCATGGCCATGGAGGACTGAGCCTCGACCAGACGCTCGGCGATCTTGGCGCGCAGGCGGGTCATCGGCACACGCTTCTCGGTGCGATCGCCAGTGGCGACGACAGCGGCAGCGGCCGGAGCAGCGGCAGGCTTGGCAGCGGCAGCCGGAGCGTTCTTCTTGGCTTCGACGGCAGCGACCACGTCTTCCTTGGTCACTCGGCCACCTTTGCCGGTGCCGGCGATGCTGTTGGGGTCGATGCCGTTCTCTTCAGCCAGCTTGCGCGCGGCCGGCGAGAGGATGGCGTCGTCGCCAGCGGCGGCAGCCGGAGCAGCAGCCTGGGCCGGAGCGGCGGCAGCGGCCGGTGCGGCAGCCGGAGCAGCGGCGGCAGCGCCACCTTCGGTCAACTTGCCCAGCAGCTCGTTGGAAAGAACGGTGTCGCCTTCGTTCTTGATGATTTCAGCCAGAACGCCGTCGGCCTCGGCCAGTACTTCGATCACGACCTTGTCGGTTTCGATGTCGACGATCAGCTCATCACGCTTGACCGCTTCGCCCGGCTTCTTGTGCCAGGTGGCCACGGTGCCGTCGGCAACCGATTCCGGGAAGGTTGGGGCTTTGATCTCGATAGCCATTGTATGCGTTTCCTTAAATTCGGTTTACCGGCAGGTGGCACTCGCCACCTGCCGGATGAAGGCGTTAAACAGTAAAGGCGTCCTGCAGCAGTTTTTCCTGCTGTTCGGCGTGCATCGACGCATAACCACAAGCGGGCGCTGCCGACGCATCACGACCGGCGTACTCCAGGAACAGCGACTTCTTGTGTGCAGTAGCGACGCGACGCATGTGGTGCTGGCTGCAATACCAGGCCCCCTGGTTCATCGGCTCTTCCTGACACCAGACGATGTGCTTGAGGTTCTTGTACGGTGCCAGGGCTTCGGTCAGATCGTCTTCCGGGAACGGATAGAGCTGCTCGATACGCACGATGGCGATATCGTCGCGGCCTTCGCTGCGGCGCTTTTCCAGCAAGTCGTAGTAGACCTTGCCGCTGCACAGAATCATCCGCGTCACCTTTTTCGGGTCGATCGCATCGATTTCCGGGATCACCGTCTGGAAGGAGCCTTCGGCCAGATCTTCCAGCGTCGAGATCGCCAATTTGTGGCGCAACAGCGACTTCGGCGTCAATACGACCAATGGCTTGCGCAGCGGGCGGATCACCTGACGACGCAGCAGATGGTAGATCTGTGCCGGGGTGGTCGGTACGCAGACCTGCATGTTGTGCTCGGCACACAGTTGCAGATAGCGTTCCAGACGCGCCGAGCTGTGCTCAGGCCCCTGCCCTTCATAACCGTGCGGCAGCAACATGGTCAGGCCGCAGAGGCGACCCCACTTGTGCTCGCCGCTGGAGATGAACTGGTCGAACACCACCTGGGCGCCGTTGGCGAAGTCGCCGAACTGGGCTTCCCAGATCACCAGCGACTGCGGCTGAGTGGTGGCATAGCCGTATTCGAAGGCCAATACCGCTTCTTCGGAGAGGAAGGAGTCGTACAGATCGAAACGCGGTTGACCCTGGTAGAGGTTCTGCAACGGCAGGTGGGTACCGGCGTCCTTCTGGTTGTGCAGCACCGCGTGACGGTGCGAGAAGGTGCCGCGGCCGATGTCCTGACCGGTCATGCGGATCGGATGGCCTTCGAACAACAGCGTGGCGTAGGCCATGGTCTCGGCATAGCCCCAGTTGATCGGCAGCGCGCCGGCGCCCATCTTCTGGCGGTCTTCGAGAATCTTCGCGACCTGACGCTGAACGACGAAGCCTTCCGGAATTTCCAGCAGCTTGTTCGACAACTCCTGCAAGGTCTTCAGATCGAAACGGGTGTCGTGGCGTGCGGTCCAGGCGTGCCCCAGGTAGGGGCGCCAGTCGACGAACAGTTCCTTGTTCGGCTCCTTGACCAGGCTCTTGACCACGTGCTGACCGTTATCCAGCGCAGTGCGGTAGTCGTCGATCTTGGCCTGCACGTCATCCACCGAATGACTGACCGCGGTGGTCAACGCTTCGGCATACAGCTCGCGTGTAGTGCGCTGCTTGCCGATCTGCTGGTACATGATCGGCTGGGTGCCGCTCGGCTCGTCGGCCTCGTTGTGGCCACGACGACGGTAGCAGACCAGGTCGATCACCACGTCGCGCTTGTACTGCATGCGGTAGTCGACCGCCAGCTGGGTAACGAACAGCACCGCTTCCGGATCGTCGCCGTTGACGTGCAGGATCGGCGCCTGAATCATCTTCGCCACATCGGTGCAATATTCGGTGGAACGCGAGTCCAACGGATTGCTGATGGTGAAGCCGACCTGGTTGTTGATCACGATATGAATCGTGCCGCCGGTCTTGAAGCCGCGAGTCTGCGACATCTGGAAGGTTTCCATGACCACGCCCTGACCGGCAAAAGCCGCGTCACCGTGCAGGGAAACCGGCAGAACCTTTTCGCCACTGGTATCGCGACGGCGATCCTGACGCGCACGCACCGACCCTTCGACCACTGGCGAAACGATCTCAAGGTGCGAGGGGTTGAACGCCATGGCCAGGTGCACTTCACCACCCGGGGTCATCACGTTGGAGGAGAAACCCTGGTGGTACTTGACGTCGCCGGAGGACAGCCCGTCGGTCTTCTTGCCTTCGAACTCATCGAACAGATCGCGCGGGTTCTTGCCGAAGGTATTGACCAGTACGTTGAGGCGGCCACGGTGGGCCATGCCGATGACGATTTCCTTGGTGCCGTAGGATCCGGAACGCTGGATCACCTCGTCGAGCAGCGGAATCAGACTTTCGCCACCTTCCAGACCGAAACGCTTGGTGCCCGGGTACTTGGTACCCAGATACTTCTCCAGACCTTCGGCGGCAGTCAGTCGCTCGAGCAGGTGACTTTGTGCTTCAGGGGAGAATTGCGGACGGCCACGCACGCTTTCCAGACGCTGCTGGAACCAGCTGCGTTGCTCGGAATCGACGATATGGGTGAACTCGGCACCGATGGTGCGGCAATATGTCTGCTGCAATGCGCCGTGAATTTCGCGCAAAGTAGCTTCTTCCTTGCCAATGAACAGACCACCGGTACGGAAGGTAGTGTCCAGGTCGGCTTCGGTCAGACCATAGTGATTGATGGCCAGATCCGCCGGTGCGGGACGCTGCCAGAGACCCAGCGGATCGAGCTGAGCGGCCTGATGGCCACGCATGCGATAGGCCTGAATCAAACGCAGTACTTCGACCTGTTTCTTTTCGTGCTCACTGCTCACGCTGCCGGCGGACACCGGTTGAGCGCGACGCTGATTTTTGGCAAGCAGAACGAAATGATCGCGAATCGTCGAATGCGATACGTCTGTGGTGGCGCTGCCGTCTGCCGGTAGCTTCTGGAAGTATGTGCGCCACTCTTCTGGCACAGCGTTGGGATCGTGCAGGTAGAGCTCATAGAGCTCTTCCACATAGGCAGCGTTACCACCGGATAGGTGGGCACTGTCCCACATGCGCTGCATCACGCTTTCTTGCATGCTTGGTCACCCTCGGTAAGGGGACACCACCGGCGTGAATACCGCATGGTCCTGATCAAAGTCATGATGCTGCGACTCGGATAAAGCCACTTGGGTTCCCGCAGATAGTCCGGGTACCAGCCCGGATGCCCCTGCTGGTCGTCATGTTTTTCGAGTATGAGCCGCGGCTTTGTGGGCTGCGGCTCTGGCTTTACTGCGAGGCCGACCTGAGCCGGACTCGCAGGTGTTACAGGTATAGCAACTTGCGAATCAGGTACCGCTCTGCAGCAGCATGTTACGCACGTGGCCGATCGCCTTGGTCGGGTTCAGACCCTTGGGGCAGACGTTCACGCAGTTCATGATGCCGCGGCAACGGAACACACTGAACGGATCGTCCAGCGAAGCCAGACGCTCAGCGGTCTTGGTGTCACGGCTGTCGGCCAGGAAGCGATAGGCCTGCAGCAGTGCAGCGGGACCGAGGAACTTGTCGGGGTTCCACCAGAACGACGGGCAGCTGGTCGAGCAGCACGCGCACAGGATGCACTCGTACAGCCCGTCGAGCTTCTCGCGCTCTTCCGGCGATTGCAGACGCTCGATGGCCGGAGCCGGCGTATCGTTCTGCAGGAACGGCTGCACCTTCTCGTACTGCTTGTAGAAGATGCTCATGTCGACGACCAGGTCACGAATGACCGGCAGACCCGGCAACGGACGAATCACCAGCTTGCCGCCCTTGAGGCCGGCAGCGGAGATCGGCGTGATGCAGGCCAGGCCGTTCTTGCCATTGATGTTCATGCCGTCGGAGCCACACACGCCTTCACGGCAGGAACGACGGTAGGAGAAGCCTTCGTCCTGTTCCTTGATCAGCGCCAGCACGTCGAGGACCATGATGTCCTTGCCGCCGGTGTCGACCTGGAAGTCCTGCATGAACGGAGCAGCGTCCTTCTCCGGGTTGTAGCGATAAACACTGACTTGCAACATATCAGTCACCCTTAATAAGTCCGAACCTTGGGTTCAAATGCCGGAACGGTCTTCGGCGCGAAGTTCACGTCACGCTTGGCTACGCGCTTCTCGCCCGGGAAGTAGAGCGAATGGCACAGCCAGTTCTGATCGTCGCGCTCCTCGAAATCTTCACGAGCGTGCGCACCGCGCGACTCTTTACGAGCCTCGGCAGCCACAGCGGTCGCTTCGGCGACTTCGAGCAGGTTTTGCAGTTCCAGCGCCTCGATACGCGCAGTGTTGAACGCCTGGCTCTTGTCCGCGATCTTGACTTTCGCGATGCGCTCACGCAGGTCGGCCAGTTGTTGGATGCCCTTCTGCATGTATTCGCCAGTACGGAATACACCGAAGTAGTTCTGCATGCACTGTTGCAGCTCTTTGCGCAGCGGCGCTACATCTTCGCCGGTGCTGCGCTCGTTGACGCCAGCCAGACGCGACAGCGACTGCTCGATGTCGGTTTCGCTGGCACCGCGAGCTTCCACGCCTTCTTTCAGCGCTTTTTCCAGGTGCAGGCCAGCCGCACGACCGAATACCACCAGGTCGAGCAGCGAGTTACCGCCCAGACGGTTGGCGCCGTGCACCGATACGCACGCCACTTCACCTACGGCGAACAGACCGTCGATGATCTTGTCGTTGCCGTTGGCATCCTGAGTGATGGCCTGACCATGAATGTTGGTCGGCACGCCGCCCATCATGTAGTGGCAGGTCGGGATGACCGGAACCGGAGCGACGACCGGGTCGACGTGAGCGAAGGTCTTGGACAGTTCGCAGATACCCGGCAGGCGGCTGTGCAGCACTTCCTCGCCGAGGTGATCGAGCTTGAGCAGCACGTGGTCCTTGTCCGGGCCACAGCCGTTGCCGGCGATGACTTCCTTGACCATGGAGCGCGCAACCACGTCGCGGCCAGCCAGGTCTTTGGCGTTCGGCGCATAACGCTCCATGAAACGCTCGCCATGGGCGTTGATCAGGTAACCACCCTCACCACGGCAACCTTCGGTGACCAGTACACCAGCGCCGGCGATACCGGTCGGGTGGAACTGCCACATTTCGATGTCCTGCACCGGCACACCGGCACGCAGGGCCATGCCCACGCCGTCACCGGTGTTGATCAGGGCGTTGGTGGTGGAGGCGTAGATACGACCCGCACCGCCAGTGGCCAGGACCACGGCCTTGGAGCGGATGTAGACGGTTTCGCCAGTCTCGATGCAGATGGCGATGACGCCGACGATGGCGCCGTCCTGGTTCTTCACCAGGTCAACGGCGTACCACTCGTTGAGGAACGAGGTGCCAGCTTTCAGGTTGGCCTGATACAGGGTGTGCAGCAGCGCGTGACCGGTACGGTCGGCAGCAGCACAGGTACGGGCAGCCTGGGTCGGATTGTCCGGCCCCTTGGACTGGCCGCCGAACGGACGCTGGTAAATGCGGCCCTGCTCGGTACGGGAGAACGGCAGACCCATGTGCTCGAGTTCGAACACGGCTTCCGGGCCGACGGAGCACATGTATTCGATCGCGTCCTGGTCACCGATGTAGTCGGAACCCTTGACGGTATCGTACATGTGCCAGCGCCAATCATCGTTCGGGTCGGCCGAAGCGATGGCGCAGGTGATGCCACCCTGAGCGGAAACGGTGTGCGAACGAGTCGGGAACACCTTGGTGACCACGGCTGTCTTGTGACCGCCCTGAGCCAGTTGCAGCGCAGCACGCATGCCGGCGCCGCCACCACCAACGATGATGGCGTCATAAGAAAGAGTACGGATGCTAGCCATGAATCAGAAACCCCACAGAATCTGCACGCCCCAGACGAACATCGCAAACATGGCGATGCCACACACGGCCTGGAACAGGAAACGCACACCAGTCGCCCACTTGCCCAGCGCCATCGGCGTCAGGTAGTCGGTGGAAATGGTCCACATGCCAACCCAGGCGTGCACGCTCAGTGCAACGAGGGCCAGCAGGCTGAAGATGCGCATTGCGGTATGCGAGAACAGACCATGCCATTCGGCGTAGCCCATACCCGGATTACAGATCACATAGCCCAGCAGAAACAGCGTGTAAGCCGCGAGAACGACCGCAGAAACGCGCTGAGCCATCCAGTCGTAGAGGCCCGAACGCGAGAAATTCGTGACATTGGTTACCATATCCACACCCCCAGCAGCACGATCACGACCGCCGCAACGGCGATGACGATTTTCGAGCCCAGTTTGCCGCCTTCCAGCGTCTCACCGATGCCCATGTCCATGATCAGGTGGCGTACACCGGCCACCAGGTGGTACAGCAGAGCGGACAACAGACCCCAGATCACGAACTTGGCCAGCGGGCTGGTCAGGCACTCTTTCACCTGGGCGAAGCCCTCTTCGGAGGTCAGCGACTTGTCGAGGCCAAACAGCAGAATGGCGATACCGACAAAGAGGATGACACCGGAGATACGGTGAAGAATGGACGTGTAAGCGGTGATCGGAAGCTTGATAGTCCGAAGGTCTAGGTTTACAGGTCGTTGGCTATTCACGGCTTTTTTATCACACTGAGAGCCCCTAACTATCAGGGCAAAGTTGTTGGGAAGTGCACTGGTCAGGTACCCATCACCCAATGAGTGAGAACCGCCATGACACGGCCCTAAAGCCTGTGGCGGTCGGCCGCAGAGTATAGACAGTTAGCAGACTAATGACAATGCAATGCCCTCCCCCAAAAAGCGCATTGCAGCCTGCAAACAAATGGCGTAAATAGCGCCCCTTTTTCGTTGAAAATACCGTTCAAACCCTTCTACTGCCTGGGTTCTCGCAAATTGACTTTCGAATTTATCCCACTATAGTGGTGCGGGCCCTGCGTGGGGGGCTGTCTGATGATTTCAAGCATAACTAGGAGGCCACAAATGGCTGACAAAAAAGCGCAGTTGATCATCGAGGGCAATGCCCCCGTCGAACTGCCCGTTCTGACCGGCACTGTTGGTCCCGATGTAATCGATGTGCGGAGCCTGACCGCCACGGGTCGGTTCACCTTTGATCCTGGTTTCATGTCGACCGCCTCTTGCGAGTCGAAGATCACCTATATCGACGGCGACCAGGGGATTCTGCTGCACCGCGGCTACCCCATCGAGCAGCTCGCCGAGCAGTCCGACTACCTGGAAACCTGCTACCTGCTGCTCAATGGCGAACTGCCGAGCAAGGAAGAGAAGGCCAAGTTCGTCAGCACCATCAAGAACCACACCATGGTTCACGAGCAGCTGAAGACCTTCTTCAACGGTTTCCGCCGCGATGCCCACCCGATGGCCATCATGTGCGGCGTGGTTGGTGCCCTGTCCGCCTTCTATCACGACTCGCTGGACATCAATAACCCGCAGCACCGCGAAGTGTCGGCCATGCGCCTGGTGGCCAAGATGCCGACCATCGCCGCCATGACCTACAAGTACTCCATGGGTCAGCCCATGATGTACCCGCGCAATGACCTGAATTACGCGGAAAACTTCCTGCACATGATGTTCAACACGCCGTGCGAGATCAAACCGATCAGCCCGGTACTGGCCAAGGCGATGGACAAGATCTTCATCCTCCACGCCGACCACGAGCAGAACGCCTCCACCTCTACCGTACGCCTGGCGGGCTCCTCGGGTGCCAACCCGTTCGCCTGTATCGCAGCCGGTATCGCCGCGCTGTGGGGCCCGGCACACGGCGGCGCCAACGAAGCCGTGCTGGCCATGCTCGACGAGATCGGTGACGTTTCGAACATCGACAAGTTCATCGCCAAGGCCAAGGACAAGAACGACCCGTTCAAGCTAATGGGCTTCGGTCACCGCGTCTACAAGAACCGCGACCCGCGCGCCACCGTGATGAAGCAGACCTGCGACGAAGTCCTCGGCGAGCTGGGCATCACCAATGACCCGCAGCTGGAACTGGCCATGCGCCTGGAAGAGATCGCCCTGACCGATCCTTACTTCAAAGAGCGCAACCTGTACCCGAACGTGGACTTCTACTCGGGCATCATCCTCAAGGCCATCGGCATTCCGACCTCGATGTTCACCGTTATCTTCGCCCTGGCACGCACCGTGGGCTGGATCTCGCACTGGAAGGAAATGCTCTCGGGTCCGTACAAGATTGGCCGTCCGCGCCAGCTGTACACCGGTTACGAGCAGCGCGATCTGCCGAGCAACCGCGACTGATAGCGCCGCGAGACGAAAAAAGGCTGCCAATCTGGCAGCCTTTTTTTATTGCCGACGCACCGAGCTCAGCGCCCTTCCACCTTCGCCCGCAAGCCCCGCAGCGTCTGCAGCGGCGCATCGACGACGAAGCTGTTGGCCAGCCAGGAGGGCACGCTACCACCCGGTTCGGTATGCACCTCGTAGGTCACCTCCACCCTGCCCTGATCCAGCGGCTTGAGATGCCACTCACCCTCGACGCGCGGCACCCGCACGAAACCCTTTTCCTTCGGCAATCGCTGCGGCACCGCCTTGAGCAGGCGTGTGACACTGCCGTCGGCATCAGTGCGCGTGGTCACCTGGATCACCGAGTCACGCGCCTTCACCGGCCAGGGCATGTCGAAACGGGTGTACAGCTCGCTCACCTCACCCTCGGTCTCGAGCAGTCGCTGCTGCTGACAGCTGAAGATCCAGGAGCACGCCCCCGTGACATCCTCCTGCGCCGCCTGCACCGCAGCCAGGTTCGCGTTGATCGTCACCACACCGCGATAGGCCTTGTACTTGGACCCCGGTACGTCGGCCAGGTAAACGCTCACACCGTCTTCTTCGCGCTCCAGCTGCCACTGCCTCTCGGCAGCCTGGACAGCGGTCGCACACAACATCATGGCCAGAACGGAATAACGCATCATCTTAGAGCAACTCCCGGTGGGACTGTTTGCGTTTCGACCCGCACGGGCCACGAGCGGTTCACATCGTCAGGCAGTCGCCTGCTCCAGCCAACCCAACATACGAATGGCGCTTTCGCGATCATCCGCGCACAGCTGCTCTTCCGCCTTGAACCCAGCGCACACTGCGGGCCTCTCCGGGCGACCGAAGATGGCGCAGAGAAACTCGGCATTGAGGTGAATGCAGCGCACACCGGCGGGCTTGCCCTCAGGCATACCCGGAATCGGTGAACTGATGGAAGGCGCGATGCAGCAGGCACCGCAACCGGCACGACACTCCATGAAACGACCTCGACTGGAAGCAAACGGCGGCGATCCTAATGAGGCGCGCGCCATCCGTCGAGGCCTTTTGCGATCAGCGGTTACGCTGCAAGCGAGCCAGCAGACTGGAGGTGTCCCAGCGCCCGCCCCCCATGGCCTGAACATCGGCGTAGAACTGATCGACCAGCGCCGTGACCGGCAGCTGCGCGCCATTGCGACGCGACTCCTCGAGCAGGATCGACAGGTCCTTGCGCATCCAGTCGACCGCGAAGCCGAAGTCGAATTCGCCAGCCAGCATGGTCTTGTAGCGATTCTCCATCTGCCAGGACTGCGCCGCACCCTTGCTGATCACATCGACCACTGCATGACCATCGAGGCCCGCGCACTGGGCGAAGTTCAGCGCCTCTGCCAGCCCCTGAACCAGGCCGGCGATGCAGATCTGGTTGACCATCTTGCTCAGTTGGCCACTACCCGCCGGGCCCATCAGACGCATCATTCGCGCGTAGTTCTGGATGACCGGCTCGGCCACCGCATAGGTCTCTGCCTCACCACCGACCATCACGGTCAGCACGCCATTGACCGCACCGGCCTGGCCGCCGGATACCGGCGCATCGAGAAAACCGAGGCCACGCTCGGCCGCGACGGCCGCCAGCTCACGTGCCACATCGGCCGAGGCGGTGGTGTGATCGACCAGAATAGCGCCCGCAGCCATACCGGCGAACGCACCCTGTTCGCCCAGAATCACGCTGCGCAGGTCGTTATCGTTGCCGACGCAGCACATCACCAGTTCGGCGCCCGCCACCGCCTCACGCGGGGTCGGCGCACTGCTGCCGGCATATTCACCCAGCCATTGCTCGGCCTTGCCAGGCGAGCGGTTATAGACCGTTACCTGATGACCGTTGCGAGCCAGATGCCCAGCCATCGGATACCCCATGACGCCCAACCCGAGAAACGCGACCTTTGCCATAGCAACCTCCAGCAGATACAGGGGCCAGAGCCTAATGGGCATGCCGCCAATCAGCAAAGCTTTTGCAGCACATCCGCCGCCACGCGCCACCTGCTCCCGCGGGGAAGGACCTCAGCAATCGTCGCGGCGCAACTCTCGCGCCAAGGTCGTTTGCCCTGCTC
>CAMPIF010000101.1 GCA_946886245.1 Ectopseudomonas composti
GACGCTGGAGCGTCGAGGGCTGCATTCCCACGCAGAGCGTGGGAACGATCATGAACTCAGAACGCTAAATAGCGGCAGCGGAGTGAAAAAGACCACGGCTTCTCCGTGGTCTTTTTTATTTGCCTATCCGCCGGGGATTGGTTCTTCCTGAGTAACAATCTATGAGCTGATCAGTGCTCTATTGCAGGCAAGAGGCTCAGTAGCATCGACACAACTTTTCAGAAGTGACCGTTGTCTCTTGCCGTTAATGAGGTGTGCCATGCCCAAGGTTGTCCATTTTCACCGTACCGGTGACGCTGATGTTCTGACTCTCGATGAGGTCGCCGTACCATCGCCGAAAAGCGGCGAGGTTCAGATCGAAGTAAAAGCCATCGGCCTGAACCGTGCTGAAATCATGTACCGCACTGGGCAGTACGTGATCGATCCGCAGTTCCCGGCCAAGCTTGGCTACGAAGCGGCCGGCATTGTCCGCGCGGTCGGCAGTGACGTTAGCGACTTTGTTCCGGGTGACGTAGTAAGCGTCGTGCCGGCGTTCTCCTTCGCTGACTACGGCATGTATGGTGAGGTGGTCAATGTGCCTGTGCATGCTGTCGTCAAGCATCCGTCCAACCTCAGCTTCGTGGAGGCAGCGGCCAGTTGGATGATGTTTGTGACTGCTTACGGTGCCTTGATAGAGTACGGAAATCTCCAAGCTGGTGAAACCGTGCTCATCCCTGCTGCTTCGAGCAGTGTCGGGCTGGCAGCGATCCAGATCGCAAACATGCAGGGTGCCATCCCGGTGGCCCTTACCCGCACAAGTGCCAAGCGTCAGGCATTGCTGGATGCGGGTGCAAAACATGTCATCGCTACCCAGGAAGAGGATCTGATTGCCGAGGTGGCATCGATCACCGATGGCAAAGGTGCGCGTATTGTTTTCGATCCCGTTGGTGGCCCCGAGGCAACCAAGCTGATCAAGTCCATGGCCAACACTGGGATCTTCTTCCAGTACGGTGCGCTGGATCATCGCGATATCCCGGTTCCGGTCTTCGATATTCTTGGCAAGCATCTGACCGTGCGCGGCTACGAGCTGTTCGAAATCACCATGGATATGCAAAAGCTGGCCAATGCCAAGGCTTTCGTTGCCAAAGGCTTGGCAAGTGGTCAGCTCAAGCCTGTCATCGACCAAGTTTTCTCACTCAAGGACATCGCGGCAGCACACCGCCGAATGGAGTCGAACGCGCAGATCGGCAAGATTGTCGTCGTGGTTGACTGAGTAGCCCCCTGCGGCAGTCGATTTGGCTGCTGTATGCCATCGCTGCTCGGGAGCAGCGATGGCATTTTCCGTTGTTGATGCCTGAGAGAGGTAGCCCAGCTTCGCTATCATCCTCAGTGCATAGAACTTCTGGCCCGTGCGCAGGTAGGTAGAGGATGGCGATGAACCTGATTGAAGCCATGCAAATGTTCGTGGCAGTGGTTGAGCATGGCAGCTACACCAAAGCTGCCGAGGCGCTCAATGTGCATCGCCCGGCACTCTCAAAGCTTATTCAGAATCTTGAGCGCGAACTGGGCGTGCAGCTGCTGCACCGCACCACACGTAGAGTGAACACAACACCTGCCGGCGATGAGTTCTATGAACGCAGCCTGAAGTTACTCTCCGACCTTGCAGACACACTGGACTGGTTTTCGCCGACTCGTCCGCCACGAGGAAAGCTCAGGATAGACATGCAGACCGTACTCGGTCACGCCGTCATCATCCCACGACTGCCCGAGTTCATGGAGCGCTACCCCGGCCTGGAAATATCCCTGGGCGCCTCCGACAACCTGAACGACCTCATCGCGGGAGGCATCGACTGTTCGGTGCGGCTAGGCGATTTGGATGATTCGAGCCTGATTGCCAAGCGTATCGGCGAGGTTGCTTTGGTGACCTGCGCGGCCCCCGCATACGTAAAGAAACATGGCTTACCAGACACGCTGGATGATTTGCAGGCGCACGTTGCAGTCAACTTCATGGTTGAGCAGCGTCGCCAGATTATGCCCTGGCGGTTCAGGAGAAACGGTAAAACTATCAGTGTGAAGATGCGCAGCGGCATCGTCGTCGACAATGCCGAGGCGTTGCTCTACTGCGCCTTGGCGGGTATTGGGATGGTGCAGGGGCTGCGCCCAGCGTTGCAGCGATACATCGATAGCGGCCGCTTGGTAGAGGTGCTGCCGGATGTTCCAGTCGAGCCGAAGGTCGTTTCCGTATTGTTCCCAGATAGACGTCATCTCTCACCCAATGTGCGGGTATTCGTCGAATGGGTGAGCGCGCTTTTCCAAGAGAAAAGGCGTTAGTGCGGATCAATTGGTATTGGTTCGAATAACAGTCCATGAATCGTTAACGAATTTATCCCGCCTTTCTCGACGCGTACCGTTCTCTCTACAACTGAATATGACGCCAGTCGCGCAGTGTGGGGGCCTTGCTCGATGAGCTTGCCCATTTGGCAGAGCCCCTCGCGATGAGGTTCACGAACCAGTCAAGCAGCCCGCTTGGCCAACTGGCTTTAACACCTGAGAGAGCGATGATGTCGGAGAAAAGAGTGCCCCCGCATGGACTGGTTGAGAGTGTTTTTACCAAAGTTTTTGTCCCTGGAAAATTGACGTTCGGCCTGTTAACGCCATTAGAGGGCTATCCCCTGAGCGATACTCCGACCATGGCAGAACATACCGGGCTAGCTGCGCTTGCTGACGATCTTGGTTTCGCTGCACTTTGGCTACGTGACGTACCGCTACGCGACCCGGCTTTTGGGGATGTAGCCCAGATATACGACTCTATGGTGTATGCAGCATGGCTTGCTGCGGCAACTCGGCGTATTGCAATCGGCACAGCCGGAGTGATCCTTCCGCTACGAGATCCTATAGCCGTAGCCAAGCAGGCGCTGTCAGTTGATCAGCTTTCCCAAGGGCGATTCCTATTGGGAGTTTCGACGGGAGATCGCCCATCGGAGTACCCTGCGTTTGGAGTCGACTTCGACAACCGAGAATCTCGCTTTCGTGATGCATATGCAGTTATCCGTGCCGTCTCGAACGGGTCATTTCCCATTCACAAGTCGAGTCACTACGGTAGGTTGGACGGAACCCTAGATCTGGTTCCCAAGGCATTTCATGCACGGCTACCGATGTTGGCGGTAGGGCGCTGTGGCCAGGAACTAACTTGGTTGGCAGAGCATATGGATGGCTGGATCTGGCATCAGAGTAACCTTGAGCAATTACCTTCATTGATCAGCCTCTGGCAGTCCGCGTGTGGGCCAGAGGCGTTCAAGCCCTACGGTTATGGAACCTTCTTTGAGCTGGACAAAGACCCCAATGCCCCTATTCGCTGGGGACGAGGACTGCGCGGGGGGCGAAATGCGCTCATCAGTCTCTGGCAGCGACAGCGTGACCAGGGTGTGTCGCACATTGCCTTGAATATGAGGGTGTCGTACCGCTCAGTGAAAGAAAGTACTCAAGAGCTGGCGGAGTATGTGCTTCCACTCTTTGCCTGAAGGAATATGAAGACTTACTGCGTGTCCGCTCTTGGCCGTACGCGGTCATCTGGGAAATCTAAACAAGAGAGTCACCAAGCAGGCAGGGTTGAGTTTCCCTATTGCCCAACAAACCCTCACCTGCCATCAGCAGTTCTTTCGGCGCACTTTAGGTGCTCTCGGAGAAAGTCGACGAACACCATCGTCCGCGCCGACCGTCGTCGCTCACGACTGAGTACAGCGCTCACCGGCAGCGCAGCAGCCTGGTGATCATCAAGCACTATGGCCACCTTGCCCTGCTCGACATCAGTGGCGAACAGCCACTCGGGAGACAGGGAAATACCCAGTCCGCCAAGGACCATTGCACGGATGGCCTCGCTGCTATTACTCGTCACATTGCCGTTGATGGAAATATCCTGCCCACCTCCCGCCCCGTCGAAGTGCCAAGTGTCGTAGTGCTCAAGTAAGGTGAAGCCGATGCAGTTATGGCCTTTGAGTTCTGCGGGTTGACGTGGCACACCGTGGCGCTGGAGATACTCAGGCGCGGCATAGACTCGCCGAGCGCTGACGCCAAGCGGCACGGCCACCAGCCCCTCGTTCTTCACCACGCCGATGCGGATCGCCAGGTCGATATTTTCCTTGAGCAGGTCTTCGTTGTGATCGCTCAGCCGGAGGTCAATCCGCACATCGGGGTAGCGCTGCAAAAACAAACGAAGCAGAGGCGCTATACACAGCCTCCCGAAACTCACGGGAGCGGCTATCCGCAGGGGGCCGGCAATTTGTTCCTGACCTTCGGCGAAGCTGCGTGTGGCGATCTCGAGGCTGCCCAGGATTTCCTGGCAGTGGCTGTAGAACCCTCGCCCCTGGTCAGTCAGGGACAACTGGCGGGTAGTGCGGGCGAATAGCGGCCCACCAAGATGTTGCTCCAGGGCGCGTATCTGCTTACTTACGGCCGGCTGTCCCACGTTCAGTTCGCGAGCCACTGCGGTAAACGAGCCACGCTCTACCACCCTGACAAAGGTGCGCATGCTGTCGAACAGGTCCATCAGGAATTAGACCTTCTTGAGGAATAAGTAATATGCAAATTTAGCTTCTTATCGGAATACTGAAGGTGCGGCAACCTGAAAGCGTCCACTCAATCAGGGGTTTCAGCCATGAAACACAACATGCTTGCCGCCATCGCCGAGTCCGCCCAGGCTCCACTCGCCCTGCGCCATATCACCCGTCCCACGCCTGGCAAGGGACAAGTGTTGGTCAAGGTCCATGCTGCCGGGGTCAATCCCCTCGACACCAAGATCGCCGCTGGTACAGCAGCCCACGCCCGCCAGGTGTTGCCCGCTGTGCTTGGCCTGGATCTGGCAGGTACGGTCATCGAGGTGAGCGACACAGTCGAAGGCTTCGCGCCGGGTGACGAGATCTTCGGCATGGCCGGCGGGATTGGTGGTGCCCAGGGCGCCATGGCCGAATACATTGCTGTCGATGCCCGGCTGATAGCACCCAAACCGCAGACGATGAGCATGCGCGAGGCAGCTGCATTACCGCTGGTGTTTATCACGGCATGGGAAGGCCTGGTGGATCATGCCCATGTCCACATGGGTCAGCGTGTGTTGATTCACGGCGGTGCAGGCGGAGTCGGTCAGGTGGCCGTGCAACTGGCTAAGGCCCGCGGTGCTGAAGTATTCGCCACCGGTTCGGCAGGCAGTCTCGACTTCATCCGTTCACTGGGGGCGACGGCTATCGATTATCAGGCGCAAAGCGTAGAAAGCTATGTCGAGCGCTATACGGCTGGTGAAGGCTTCGACATCGTCTATGACACCGTTGGCGGAAGCACCCTGGATGCATCGTTCAAGTCGGTAAGGGCCTATAGCGGGCATGTGCTCAGTTGCTTGGGCTGGGGGCAACACAGCCTCGCGCCGCTGTCGTTCAAAAGTGCTACCTACTCAGGCATATTCACCCTCGCACCACTGCTCAGCGGAAAAGGGCGCGAACACCATGGTTCGATCCTGCGCGAAGCCGTCGCGCTGGCCGACGCCGGGCAACTGAAGATCAGAGTCGATCCGCGCCACTTTGCGTTGCATGAGGTCAACGAGGCGTTTAGCCAGGTCGCACAGGGGCAAGGCAGGGGCAAGACGGTCATCGAATTGCTTTAACCCATCGCTGCCATGGTTACAGCCGGGCGTGCTGTGGGCGGTTGTAATCGCAGACGAACGTCGATGGCGACTGCTTCGTCGTGTCCTGCGCATGACGTGATAACGGGCGTTAGCCAAATCCACGCGCATCGATGGCGCCTACGTACCGTGATCAAGTGTGGGGATTCAGGCTTTGGTCCCCTTCGCATTCACTTACTGCTCGATTCTGGAGGAGCGCCTGAGCATCTGCGGCGGTTGACCGAATGCTCTGAGGAAGGCCCTGCGCATTCTTTCGCGGTCAAGAAAACCGGTCTCTATTGCGATCCGATCCATCGACAGACGGCCTTTCTCGATAAGCAGACGAGCGGCCTCGAGACGCAGGCTCTCGACCGCCTTGGCGGGCGACTGACCGGTTTCGGCGCTGAAGGCTCGGCTGAACTGGCGGGCGCTCAGGTTTGCGGCCCCGGCGAGCTCGTCCACCGAAAGCCGGCTTTGCAGATTCTTCTTGGCGTAATCCAGCGCCTGCTGGATGCGGTCAGACTTGGGCCTCAACTTCGACAGGGCAGAGAACTGGGACTGCCCCCCGGCACGGCGATGGTAGACGACCAGACTCTTGGCGACGCCCTGAGCGACTTCGGGGCCGTGGTCCTTTTCGATCATCGCCAGCGCCAGATCGATGACAGCGGTCATGCCGGCCGATGTCCAGACGTTGCCATCGACGATGAAGATGCGGTCCTCCTGCAGACAGACGGCCGGGAAGCGCTTCTGTAGATCGCGAGCAAAGAACCAGTGCGTGGTGGCCTGGCGGCCGTCCAGAACACCGGCTTCGGCCAGGGTAAAGGCACCTGTACAAGGAGCTGCGACTCGCCGTGAGGTCTGGACTGAATGGCGCACAAAATTCAGCAGCCCCGGTGATGCTGGCTGGATATAGGTCGCGGCGCTGACGACGACCGTATCCAGCGCCATTTTCCCGAAGGCCTGCGTTTCGACCGCAAAGCCTGCCGAGGTGCGAATCGGCCCTCCCTTCTCCGATAGCAGGCGAATGTCATAGAACGTCTCGCCCAGGGCGATATTGGCCATTTCAAAGGCCGAAACAATCGCCAGGCTCATGACCTGGAAGTTGGAGAACACCACAAAGCCGACTCTGTGCATCTGTTTGCGCGACCTGTTCTAGCTACGTCCTAAAAAGACGTGTACATGACATTTAAGACAGGAGCAAGGCTGATTATTCTCCTGACCAGGCTTTGCTTCAACCACCTTCAAGACTATCCAGGAGAAACGGCAATGACGACTCAGACTCACCAAGGAACAGCCCTGATAACCGGCGCTTCATCTGGCATCGGAGCACTCTATGCCGAGCGTTTAGCCCAGCGCGGTCATGATCTGATTCTCGTGGCGCGCTCGCGAGTGCGCCTGGAGGAATTGGCACAACGACTGGTCGAGCAGACCGGACGCCACGTTCAGGTACTGGTCGCCGACCTGGGTGATCAGGCAGGCCTGGCCGTGGTCGAGCAGCTATTGCGCAGCAACGATCAGATCTCGCTGCTGGTCAACAACGCGGGAGTCGGTGCGACCGCTCCACTGCTCGATTCGGATGTCGAGGCGATGACCCGGATGATCGAGCTGAACGTGATGGCCTTGACCCGCTTGGCCTATGCCGCCGCGCCGGGCATGGTGGCGCGCGGACACGGCGCGATCATCAACATTGCCTCGATCGTGGGCATCGCGCCCGAGATTCTGAATGGTGTGTATGGCGGTACGAAGGCATTCGTGCTGGCCTTCAGCCAATCGCTGCATCATGAGTTGGCAGGCAAGGGGGTTCGTATCCAGGCCGTCGTCCCGGGGGCCATCGCCACTGATTTCTGGACGGTCGCAGGTACTCCGGTAGAGGCTCTGCCGAGCCAGATCGTGATGCAGCCGGCGGACCTCGTGGATGCGGCGCTGACCGGTTTCGATCAGGGCGAGCTGTTCACCATTCCTTCGCTACCGGATCTTGCCGATTGGCACACCTATGAAGCAGCACGGCAGAAGCTTGTGCCCAACCTCTCCCGTCAGTCGGTGGCGCCGCGCTATCGCCGCAGCTGAACATAAGATCTGCGCTGTGGGTGGCCTGTTACTCGATGAGGAGATTGACCATGAACGAAGCAGCTGACTGGGCCCCGACAGTCGTGCGACATCGCTATGCCGAAGTCGATGGCGTACGTATTTTCTATCGCGAGGCTGGGCAACGCGGTTTACCGGCCCTGCTTTTGCTGCATGGATTCCCAACGTCCTCGTATCAGTTTCGCCACCTGCTGCCGCTCCTGGCCGAGCACTTCCATGTCATTGCCCCGGACTTCCCCGGCTTCGGCTTTACCCAGGTTCCTGCCGAACGCAGCTATGTTTACAGCTTCGAACAAATCGCCGGCACCTTGGCTGCATTCACAGAGGAGCTGGGGCTGCAGCGCTATGCGCTTACCTGTTCGATTACGGCGCCCCCATAGGGCTGCGCCTGGCGCTGTTGCAGCCGCAGCGGATAGTCGGCCTGGTTTCCCAGAACGCCAATGCCTACGAGGAAGGGCTCAGTGACGCCTGGGCGCCGGTACGCGCTTACTGGGCCGATCCGTCGGCCGCTAATCGACAGGCGATTCGCGATGCACTGTTGAGTGTCGACGCCATAGGCTGGCAATACCTCAGTGGCGTTCCCGAACCCGACTTGGTCGCACCGGAAGCCATCCTGCTCGACAACATGCTGCTTGAGCGGCCTGGCAATAAAGACATCCAGCTCGATCTGATCCTGGACTATGCAAACAATCTAAAGCAGTACCCGATTTTCCATACCTGGCTGCGCAATAGCCACTTTCCGGTCCTGGTCATTTGGGGGCGCAACGATCCGTTCTTTCTGCCTGTCGGTGCGCACGCATTCGCGCGTGATATTCCGCACGCGGTAGTTGAGCTATTGGAGACTGGTCATTTCGCCCTCGAGACGCACTGCGATCTTATCGCCGCTCGAGTCCGGGCGGTCCTCGGGCAAATACCATCCGAAAGAGGGAAGTAAGATGAGCAATCAAACATCAGAATTGCTGGATCAGGTGCTGGAGGCACACGGCGGACTCGATCGCTGGCGTCAATTCAGCCGCGTGGAGGCCCGTATCACGAGCGGTGGTTCTCTATGGGGCATGAAGGGCCTGAAGCAGGATGACGTGCCGCGCCAGATGCTGGTTTGGCTGCATGAGCAGCGCGCTTCCGTGATGCCTTTCGGTGCCCCCAATCAGCGGACAGCCTATTCACCCGGTCGCATTGCTATCGAGACGGTGGACGGACAGTTGGTTGCAGAGCGCCTTGACCCGAGAGCCGCGTTTGCAGGGCACGATGAAACGACGCACTGGGATCCTTTGCATCGTGCCTACTTCAATGGATATGCGCTGTGGTCCTACCTCACCATGCCTTTTCTATTCTCCATACCAGGCGTCAACACCGAAGAAATCGAGCCATGGCAGGAAGAAACAGCAACGTGGCGGCGTTTACGGGTTCGCTTTCCTGCCAACCTCTCCACTCATTGCGAGGTGCAGGATTTCTACTTTGGCGACGACTTCCTGTTGCGCCGACATGATTATTGCGTCGATGTGAGCGGTGCGATTCCGGCGGCCCAATATGTGTATGACTATGTGGAATCCAGTGGGTTACTTATGCCGAGCAAGCGCCGGGCTTATCGACGCGATAGAAACGGTCAGGCTATCGAGGCGCAGTTGCTCGTGTCGATTGACTTGAGCGACATCCATTACACATGAGTCAAGCTACTCGCAGACTATGTCATTGCGTCACGATAAGAGACGCAGATTTGCATTGTCCGTTTGGGCGTGATGGGTTCGGTGACTGACCGCTTCTGGCCGCTTGCCGCCTGTCACCCCCGACTCACCCAGTCAGCTTCTCCACAGACCACATCGGCAATGACAGTGCCGGGTTTCACCTTGGCCGTCAGGCTCTGGAACAGTTTGGGCGACACGTTAAGGAGCAGTTCCAGGCCATGGCCAGGCGAGGATGACAGGGGCGATAGAGAGCGTGCTGTAACGCTGTAGCCGGTCAGGCCCGATGCCTTGACCGGCTCAGCTCACCCAGCGCTGCCGCGCCCAGCCGCTCAAGCCATCCACCGCCAGCACCAGCAGCAACATGGCCAGGATCACCGTGGCCGCCTGGGCTTCCTGGAACAGGCTGAGCGACACGTAGAGCATCTGCCCCAGGCCGCCGGCGCCGACGAAGCCGAGCACGCTGGCCATGCGGATGTTGTTTTCCCAGCGATACAAGGTATAGGCCACCAGTTGCGGCCACACCCCGGGCAGGGTGCCGTAGCAGAAGGCGAGCATGCGTCCGCCGCCGCTTTCGCGGATGGCGTCGGCCGGTTCGCGTGGGGTGTTTTCCAGCGCTTCGGCGAACAGGCGGCCGAGCACGCCTGCAGTGTGCAGGCCCAGAGCCAGGGTGCCGGCGTTGGGGCCGAGGCCGGCGGCCAGCACCATCAGCGCCGCCCAGACCAGCTCGGGAATGGCACGCAGGGCATTGAGCAGCAGGCGTGTGAGGTGCAGGGCGACACCGCCGAAGCGCCCGGCGGCCGGCAGCGCCAGGGCCAGGCCGAGCAGGGCGGCGAGCAGTGTGCCGATGGCGGACATGGCCAGGGTTTCAAGCGCGCCACGGCCGATGGCCTGCAAGTGTGCGCTGGAGAAGTCCGGCTGCAGGAAGCTGCTGGCGTACTTGCCCATCTGCGCCAGGCTGTCGCCGGCGACCAGGGCGCCGAGGTCGATGCCCAGATAGAGAAACGAGGCGAGCACCGCGCCGAGCATGGCGGCAAGCAGGACCAGATTGCCGGCTCTCATGTCAGCCTCGCGCGCAGCAGGCGGCTGAACTGGTCGGCCAGCAGTACCAGCAGGAGGAAGGTGAGCAGCATGCTGGCCACTTCGCCGCCGGCGAACATGCGCAGCGACAGGTCGATCTGCTGGCCCAGCCCACCCGCGCCGACGAAGCCCATCACCACCGACGCGCGAATGGCGCACTCCCAGCGGTACACGGTGTAGGAGAGCATTTCCCCGGCGGCATTGGGCAGCACGCCGTAGGCGAAGGCGGCCAGGCGGCTGCTGCCGGCGCCGAGCAGAGCGCGGGTGGGGCGGGCGTCGACCGACTCGAAGATCTCCGCATAGACCTTGCCGAGCATGCCGGCGTAGGTGATGGCGATGGCCAGCACGCCGGCAGTGGGGCCGAGGCCGACGGCGCGGACGAACAGCAGTGCCCAGACGATCTCCGGCACGCTGCGCAGGAAGCTCAGCAGGCCGCGCACCGGCCAGCGCGCCAGGTTCGCCCACCAGGCCGGGCGGCCACCCC
>CAMPIF010000102.1 GCA_946886245.1 Ectopseudomonas composti
GAACAGTGGCATATCGCGGCGGGCAGCGGCCTCAAGGTGTTCGACACGGCGCTGGGCAAGCTGGGCATCCTGATCTGCTACGACAACGAGTTTCCGCTGCTGGCGCATACCCTGGCCGAGGCGGGTGTCGATCTGATCCTGGCGCCCAGTTGCACCGACACCCTGGCCGGCTTTCACCGCGTGCGCATCGGCGCCCAGGCTCGCGCGCTGGAGAACCAGATCGCCGTGCTGCACTCGCCCACCGTCGGCCTGGCGCCCTGGTCGCCCTCGCTGGACGAGGGCTATGGCCGCGCCTCGCTGTACGTGCCATCTGACTACGGCATGCCGGCCAGCGGCATCGTCGCCGAGAGCGAGGAGCTGTGCCCCACGGGCAGCCACTGGCTGATCTGCGAGCTGGATCTGGATGAGCTGCGCCGCGTGCGCGAGCAGGGCCAGGAGTTCAACCGTCGCGACTGGCCACGACAGTTCGATGACGGCCGGTTGGTGCTGCGTTGAACGCGCCGCAGGCCCTGCCGGACTCGCCTCGTGCTGCCTACGCGCGTGCGCTTTCAGCCGGCTTCGTGGTCGATGCTGCACAACGCCGCGCGGTCGAGGCGCTGCAGCAGTGCTTCGAGGCCGCGCAACGTGGCGAACGGCCGCTCGGCGTTTATCTCTGGGGGCCGGTCGGCCGTGGCAAGACCTGGCTGATGGACCGCTTCTACAACGCCCTGCGAGTGCCGGCGCGGCGGCAGCATTTTCATCACTTCATGCAATGGGTGCATCGCCGGCAGTTCCAGCTGACCGGCAATGCCGACCCGCTGCGTCTGTTGGCCGAGGAGCTGGGACGCGAGGTACGCGTGCTGTGCTTCGACGAGCTGTTCGTCAGCGATATCGGCGATGCCATGCTGCTGGGCCGCCTGCTCAGCCTGGTGGTGGAGCAGGGCGTGGTGCTGGTGGCCACCTCCAACCAGCCGCCGGATCAGCTCTATGCCGAAGGCTACAACCGCGAACGCTTCCTGCCGGCCATCGCGACGCTCCAGTCGCATATGCAGGTCGTTGCCGTTGACGGCGAACAGGATCATCGCCTGCATCCCGGTGCCGAGGTTCAACGCTATTGGGTGCAGCAGCCACAGGCGCTGGGCGAGCTGTTCGCCCGCTTGAGCGAGGGGCAGGTCATCCGCCGTGAACCGCTGGAATTGGCCCATCGCAGCCTGGTGAGCCTCGGCCACTGTCCGGCGGCGCTGTGGTGCCGTTTTCACGACCTGTGCGAGCAGCCACTGGCGGCGGTGGATTTCATCGAACTGTGCCAGCGCTTCCCGGCCATCCTGCTCGGCGAGGTGCCATGCCTGGGCGCAGAGCCGCGTGAAGGACGCATCGCCCGTGGCACCGAGGATGGCGCCGAACGGGTCGATGCCGGGGATCGACAGTTGCCGGCGCTGTCGCGCAACGACGATGCGGTACGGCGCTTCATTGCCCTGGTCGACGAGTGCTACGACCGCCGCGTGCCGCTGTATGTCGAGGCCGAGGTGGCGCTGGATGAACTCTACACCCAGGGTTACCTCGGCTTCGCCTTCCGGCGCACGCTAAGCCGCCTGCGCGAGATGCAACTGCAGCGTTTCGGGGCAAGCTGACTCAGCCCGCCAGGTACTGCTCGGTCGAAACCACGCTCGCATAGGCGAAAGCCAGGGCGGCCATGTACGCGGCATGCACCTGGGCGGCCGCAATCGATTGGCCCTCGAACGCCTGGTCGCGCGTCGCGCAGGCATCGTGAATGACGGTGGTGGCGTAACCAAAGTCGCTGCTGGCGCGTGCGGCGGCATCGATGCACATATGGCTCATGGCGCCGACCAGGGTTACCTGCTCGATGCCGGCGTCGTCCAGCTGGGCCTTGAGGTCGGTGCCGAGAAAGGCATTGACCTGATGCTTGAGCACCACCGCTTCGCCTGCCAGAGGTTGCACCAGCGCATGGATGCGCGCGCCTGTGCTGCCGGGGGCGAAGAAGGGCGCGTCATCGCTCCCGAACTCATGGCGTACATGGATGACCTTGTCGCCCGTCTCGCGTGCGGCCGACAGGACGCGAGCGGCATTGGCGGTGGCACTGTCCATGCCCTCGAGCGTCCATTTGCCGCCTTCGAAATAGTCATTCTGGATATCGATCAGGATCAGGGCGCGCTTGCTCATGGTGTTCTCCGTGGGATGATGTGCGGCACACCTTATCGCCCTGGCGCGTTTGCGAGGATGGGCAAGGCCGACAATCTGCGGGGAAATACTGACAATGAGCGAGCGCTGTCTGGAGATCGGATTATTGCTCTACCCCGGTGCGCAGCTCGCTGCGGTGCATGGGTTGGGGGATCTGTTCAGCGTGGCCAATCGGATGGCGACGGGGCAGGAACGCCAGGCAGTGCCTCGGCTGCGGGTCAGTCACTGGCAGGCCGATGAGGCGGGGGGCGTGCGTCGGGTGTTCGACAGCCAGCCGCTGGATGAGGGGGCGCCGCAGGTGGTGATTTTGCCGCCCTGTCTGGATGGCGATGCCGCACAGCCGCTCGCCGCGTGTTATCGCGACTGGCTGCGTGAGCAGCATGGAGCGGGTGTATTGCTGGCGTCGGTCTGCGTCGGGGCTTTCGCGTTGGCCGAGGCCGGGTTGCTCGATGGTCGTACGGTAACCACCCACTGGGCGCTGGCCGCGCAGATGGCGGCGCGTTTTCCGCTGGTCCAGGTACTCCCCGAACGCATGGTCATCGATGACGCTGATCTGATCACCGCCGGGGGCTTGATGGCCTGGACCGATCTTGGCCTGGCGCTGGTGACGCGGCTGATGGGGCCGACCATCGCGGCGGAGACCGCGCGCTTTCTGGTGGTCGATCTGAACCGTGAGTCGCAGCGGCATTTCAGCAGCTTTGCGCCCAGTCTCGATCATGGCGACGCAGCGGTACTGGCCGTGCAGCGTTGGCTTCAGGGGGCGGCGGAGGCGAGCCTGGCCGACATGGCCGCTCGTGCTGGCCTGGGTGAGCGCACGTTCCTGCGCCGTTTTCGCGCGGCCACGGGCATGAAACCGACCGAGTATTGCCAGCAGTTGCGGGTGAGCAAGGCGCGCGAGTTGCTCGAGTTCAATCGCCAGAGCATCGAGCAGGTGGCCTGGCAGGTGGGATACGGCGACACTGGTGCGTTTCGCAAGGTGTTCACCCGCCTGGTGGGGGTGTCGCCTGGCGATTATCGGCGGCGCTTCGGTGCGGCGGCGCGCTAGACCGAGTCCTCCGCCGCCAGGCCTGCCGGATTGTCGCGTGTGGGCATGGCGAGGATCTCCGGCAGCACGTCGCGGGCGAACACCTTGTGCAGACGGCGCAGTTCGGCCAGCGGATCGAGGTGATGGTCGACGCGGATGTCCCACAGTGGATACTCCTGCTGATCGACCACGTAGATCACGGCGGACGACTCGCCATGCCGGTCGCCGCCGCAACGGTCGCCGGCGGCCAGCGCTTCGATCAGGCGTTCGATCAGCGGGCGTTTCTCGGTGCGGCGAAATGCTTCGGCCGCTGCATCCAGCACCTGCGGGCCGACCAGGCGATTGCCCTGTACGCAGAACTGTGCGCCGGCCAGCGAGCCGGCCCAGGGGATGCATTTCTCTCCGGTCCAGCAGACCGTATCGCCCTGGGCGTCGATCAGCGCGCACTGGCGCAGTTCCATGCAGGGATCGGTGACTTTGAGTCGCTGCAGCGCTTCGTTCGCCGATAAACCCTGACGCAGCAGCTCCAGGCCATCGAGTCCCAGATAGGGATTGACCTGCGCCTGGGTCGCCACTGCTCCTGCACCGGCGGCGGCGTGGCTGAGCAGCTTGCCGACGGCAGGCATCGCCGTGGCGGCGGCTACGCCGAACTGGCCACTGCGAGGGCAGCGGGCAATGATGGAAAAGGTCATGGCAACTCCTTGGCGGTTTCTCGCTTAGGCCACGCCTTGCCAGGTATCGTTCCGCTTGGCTGATCCATGCCGGCAGCTCCGATTCAATGTCAGCGCCCGGAAACGCAGAAGCCCGGCACAGGGCCGGGCTTCTTCTTGCAGCTTGAAGCTTGTCGCTTGCGGCTGCCTTACTTCACTTCCACCGCCAGGCTTTCGGCGATCTTCTTGTTCCAGATCGCAGGGCCGGTGATGTGCACCGACTCACCATTGGTGTCGACCGCGACGGTCACCGGCATGTCCTTCACGTCGAACTCGTAGATGGCTTCCATACCGAGTTCTTCGAAGGCCAGGACCTTGGACTTCTTGATCGCCTGGGCCACCAGATAGGCAGCGCCGCCGACAGCCATCAGGTACACGGCCTTGTTGTCCTTGATCGCGTCGATGGCGATCGGGCCACGCTCGGACTTGCCGATCATGCCCAAGAGGCCGGTCTGCTCGAGAATCTGGCGGGTGAACTTGTCCATCCGGGTAGCGGTGGTCGGGCCGGCCGGGCCTACCACTTCGTCACCGACCGGATCGACCGGGCCGACGTAATAGATGAAGCGACCTTTCAGGTCCACCGGCAGTTGCTCGCCCTTGTTGAGCATGTCGACCATGCGCTTGTGCGCAGCGTCGCGGCCGGTGAGCATCTTGCCGTTGAGCAGCACGGTCTCGCCCGGCTTCCAGCTCTGCACGTCTTCCGGGGTGAGGGTGTCGAGGTTGACGCGACGCGCGCTCGGGCCGGCTTCCCAGACGATTTCCGGATAGGCGTCCAGATCCGGCGCTTGCAGTTCGGCAGGTCCCGAGCCGTCGAGCACGAAGTGGGCGTGACGGGTGGCGGCGCAGTTGGGGATCATGCACACCGGCAGCGAAGCCGCGTGGGTCGGGTAATCCATGATCTTCACGTCGAGCACGGTGGTCAGGCCGCCCAGACCCTGGGCGCCGATGCCCAGCTGGTTGACCTTCTCGAACAGCTCCAGGCGCAGCTCTTCGATGCGGTTCTGTGGGCCACGGGCCTGCAGCTCGTGGATGTCGATGTGCTCCATCAGCACTTCCTTGGCCATCACTGCCGCTTTTTCGGCAGTACCGCCGATACCGATGCCGAGCATGCCCGGCGGGCACCAGCCGGCGCCCATGGTCGGCACGGTCTTCAGCACCCAGTCGACGATGGAGTCGGACGGGTTGAGCATGGCCATCTTCGATTTGTTCTCGGAGCCGCCGCCCTTGGCCGCGACGTCCACTTCGACCTTGTCGCCGGGGACGATGGAGTAGTGGATCACCGCCGGGGTGTTGTCCTTGGTGTTTTTACGCGCGCCGGCCGGGTCGGCCAGGATCGAGGCGCGCAGGACGTTTTCCGGCAGGTTGTAGGCGCGGCGCACGCCCTCGTTGATCATGTCGTCGACGCTCATGGTGGCGCCGTCCCAGCGCACGTCCATGCCGACCTTGATGAACACGGTGACGATGCCGGTGTCCTGGCAGATCGGGCGGTGGCCGGTGGCACACATGCGCGAGTTGATCAGGATCTGCGCCATGGAGTCCTTGGCGGCCGGCGACTCTTCCTTCAGGTAGGCCTCGTGCATCGCCTGGATGAAGTCGACGGGGTGGTAATAGGAGATGAACTGCAGTGCGTCGGCGACGCTCTGAATCAGGTCGTCCTGCTTGATCACGGTCATTGGGGCGCTCCTCTATCAGGGAACATCTACAAGGAAGCGCCGGACAACGACCCGGCGCAACGGCGGAAGGGCGTCTCTGAAAGCTACCTTGAATATTTTTCAGAGCCACCCAAAAAGGCGCGGCAGTATACCGCAGCCGGCTGGGGCGGGCACAGCACGCGAAGGTCGATGCCAGAGGCAGAGGGCGGTTATCGGCACCCTAGGCTTTTTGTGATCACAGGCGTAGAGTACGGCCAGATGCCAGTATGGGATGGAGCCCATGAGCTCAACGACTCGCCGGGGAACGCAACGCAGCCTGCAGAGCCTCCTGCTCAAACGCTTCGCCATGGCCTTCGCCACTTACGCGATGATGGCGCTCGTCTGCTGGTTCGCTGTGTTCAATGGCCTTTTCCTCGGTTCCTTCAGCACTGCCGCCTGGTTGACACTGGGCGTGTTTGGCAGCCAATTGGTATTTCTGTGGCTGTTTCTCTCCGGGCGCAACCTGCGTTGTGACGATCCCAGCCTGACCGAAGCTCAGGTGTTGGTGGCGCTGGCCTGGCAGCCACCGGTGCTGGCGCTGTTCGACAGCGCGCGCGGCGTGATGATGGTCTTCTATGTGCTGATCCTGCTGTTTGGCGTGTTCCAGTTGCCGCCGAGGGTGTTCGTGCGTTGCGCTGCCTTCGCCTTCTTCGGCTTCACGGCCATGGTGCTGATCGAGGCCTATCGCATGCAGCTGGTGGACCCGAGCATGGCCTGGCTGCAGGTGTGGGTGCTGTTCATTCTGCTGGTCTGGCTGTGTCTTTTCTCCAGCTACGTGCAGGCCATGCGCAAACGCATGCGCCAACGCCGCTTCGCCTTGCAGGCGCATCAGGACACCTTGCGCGGGATGATGCGCCAGCTCGAGGATCTGGTCGCCACCGACGAACTCACCGGGCTGTTCAACCGTCGCCATTTCCTGCGTCTGGCCACCCGCGAACTGGAACATCTGGACCACGGGCGGCATCACGGTCTGGCGTTGATCGACCTGGACCATTTCAAACGAATCAACGATGCTCATGGCCATGCTGCCGGTGACCGGGTGCTACAAACCTTCGCCGCAGTTGCCCGTGCCTGTCTGCGTGACGGCGACATCATTGCCCGCTACGGCGGTGAGGAATTCGTCCTGCTATTGCCCAATACCGATGCCGACCAGTTCACCGCCTGCTGCGAGCGCCTGCGCGAAGCCTTCGCCAGGGCCGAGCCGTTGGGCGTGAAGGTCGACAATCTCAGCCTGTCCGCCGGCATGACGCTGCTGGTCGCCGGTGACGATCTCGATGAAGCCCTGCAGCGTGCCGATCAGGCGCTTTACCAGGCCAAGCGCGGCGGGCGCAATCGTTGCGATGCCAGCTGGGAGAATGCGGGTGCCTGAACTGCGTGTGGGTGACCTGCAGTTGCAGGTCGTCCAACAAACCAACTTGCTCGATGCGTTGCTCGGAGGCGGTGTAGCGCTGCCTTACAGCTGCCGCGCCGGCAGTTGTCACGCCTGTCTGGTGCGCTGCGTAGCCGGTGAGCCGCTGGATCGTCAGCCCGAGGCACTGGCGGCCGACAAGCGTGCCGAGGGCTGGCGCCTGGCTTGTCAGTGCCAGGTGATCGACGACCTGCAGGTCGAACCCTTCGACCCGCAGCGTGATGGCCTGGCGGCCAGGGTGGTCGCTCTGGACTGGCCCAGCCCGCAGGTTTTACGTCTGCGCTTGCAGCCGGCCAGATCGTTGCGCTATCGCCCCGGCCAGCATCTGCTGCTGTGGAATGAACAAGGCGTTGCCCGGCCCTATTCACTGGCCAGTGTGCCAGGCGAGGACGACTGCCTGGAGTTTCACATCGATTGCCGCCTGCCCGGTGCATTCTGCGATGCAGCGCGGCGCCTGCAGGTTGGCGACGCGCTGCGCCTCGGTGAGCTGCGCGGTGGCGCCCTGCATTACGACGTCGATTGGCAGGCGCGACCGCTCTGGCTGATGGCTGCCGGTACCGGTCTTGCGCCGCTCTACGGGGTGTTGCGTGAAGCGTTGCGTCAGGAGCACCAGGGCGCCATCCGCCTGCTGCACGTGGCGCATGAGCCGGCCGAGCACTATCTGGCGAGCGAGCTTCAGGCGCTGGCGGCGCAACACGCCAACCTGCAGGTGGAGCTGGTAACGGCGGCGCAGTTGCCGGCTGCTTTGGCCGAACTGCGCCTTGTTTCGCGGCAGACCCTCGCCTTACTCTGCGGCGGTCCTTCCACGCTCGACAGCTTTGCGCGGCGCCTCTACATGGCCGGTTTGCCGCGCAGCCAGATGCTCGCCGACGTCTTTCTCACTCGCGCGTAGGCCGTGCGCGGCCGTCAGGCCCGATGCAGGTGCGTGCGACGTACCCATTGGAGCCTTGCATGAGCGAACACCTGCATATCGAACGCGACGGTGGTTTGTTGACCCTGCGCATGCACCGTGCGGACAAGAAGAACGCGCTGACCCGCGCCATGTACGCTGGTATGGCCGAAATGCTGGACGAGGCCGAGCGCGACCCCAGCGTGCGCGTGGTGCTGCTGACCGGTGGCGAGGCGTGCTTCACCAGTGGCAACGATGTCGCCGACTTCATCCAGGCGCCGCCCAGCGGCCTGAACAGCGAAGTGTTCCAGTTCATGCGCGCCCTGTTCGAATTCAGCAAGCCGGTGGTCGCTGCTGTGGCTGGCCCGGCAGTGGGGATCGGCACCACCTTGCTGCTGCATTGCGACCTGGTCTACGTCAGCCGTGATGCGCAGTTGAAAATGCCCTTCGTCAATCTTGGTCTGTGCCCTGAATATGGTTCCAGTCTGATTCTTCCGCGTTTGCTGGGGCATGCGCGTGCTGCCGAGTTGCTGTTGCTCGGCCAGGCCTTCAGCGGGGAGCAGGCTGCAGAGTGGGGCATCGCCAACCAGGCACTCGATGGCGGCGCCGCGACGCTGAACAAGGCGCGCGAGATGGCGCAGCGTTTTCTCGACCTGGCGCCATCGGCTGTTGCCGACAGCAAGCGTCTGATGCGCGCGCCGGGGCGCGAGGAACTGCGCAAGGTGATCGAGGAGGAGGGCGCCCTGTTCGGCCAGCGCCTGCGCTCGCCGGAGGCCGTCGAGGCGTTGACGGCATTCATGCAGCGCAGGACGCCGGATTTCTCCCGCTTCACCTAGGGTGCTGCCGGTGCGGTGGTAGCGGTCAACCGCCAGTAGGGTGCGCCGTGCGCACCGGGGGCAGTGTCGTACTGATCTATTCCCAAGGCGGCTCGAGCAGGCGCTGCTGGAGAAACTCGCAAAGCGCCACGACCTTGCGTGAAGCCCGCCGGGAGCGCGGGTACATGGCATAGATCGAGTAAGGCTTGGGCCGCGCCTGAGGCAGGATCTCGACCAGCGAACCGTCTTTCAGATGCCGGTGGACCAGGAAGCTTGGCAGCAGCGCCAGACCCTGGCCGGCCAGCACCAGTTCGCGCATGACTTCGCCGTTGTTGCTGGAAAAACGTCCGCGTGGTGCCACGCTAGCCAGTTCGCCTTGCTCATCGTCGTTTTCGAAGGACCAGAATTGCCGTGAAGCGACGTTGCTGTAGCCGATGCAGTCGTGCTCACGCAGCGCCTCGACATCCTCTGGTGTGCCCTGCCGTTGCAGGTACTCCGGGCTGGCGCAGAGTATCCGGGCGCTGCTGGCGAGCCTGCGGGCGATCAGCGCGCTATCGCCGATGCGTGAGATCCGTACACAGAGGTCGTACCCTTCGCGCTCGAAATCGCTGATGCGATCTTCGAGATACAGGCTGACTTCCAGCTGTGGATGCAGACGCATGAATTCGGCGATCAGCGGCGCCAGCCATAGCGTGCCGAAACTCATCGGCGCCAGCATGTTCAGGCGGCCGCAGAGACCACTGTCGTTGAAGGCTGCCGCCTCGGCCGCTTCGCTCAGTTCCAGTAGCGCCTGCTTGGTCTGCTGGTAGAAGGCCAGGCCGGTGTCGGTCGGTGTGATCTTGCGCGTCGAGCGGTGCAGCAGCTTGCTACCGAGACGTTTTTCCAGATCGCTCAAACGCTTGCTGATCACCGACTTGGATAGCGCCAGGTCCTCCGCTGCCCGGCTTACGCCACCCAATTCCACCACGCGCAGATAGGTTTCGATTTCCTGCAGATCAAGCTTCATGTGCGGGCTTCTCCCCGATTCGATTGGAGGAGGGTAATGCCTTCGTCGAGGTATTTTGTTCTGTTTTTTCGAAAAGCTATTTTCCCTCTGTGCGGTCGATTGCCTGCGGCCCCTGCCACTAGGCTGAGCGTCCTCCGAGATCGCAATGGTCTCGAGGTTCAGCCTCATCACCCGTACAGGAGTTTTCCCATGGCTTTCACTTACAAGCGTTTGGACAAGGACGATGCCGTCGTATTGTTGATCGATCACCAGGCGGGTTTGCTCTCGCTGGTGCGCGACTATTCGCCCGACGAGTTCAAGAACAACGTTATGGCACTGGCCGATATCGCCAAGTTCTTCAAGCTGCCGACCATTCTTACCACCAGCTTCGAGACGGGCCCCAATGGTCCCATCGTGCCGGAGCTCAAGGCCATGTTTCCGGATGCGCCCTATATCGCTCGCCCGGGGCAGATCAATGCCTGGGATAACGAGGATTTCGTCAACGCGATCAAGGCCACAGGGCGCAAGCAGCTGATCATCGCGGGTGTGGTCACCGACGTTTGCGTGGCATTTCCCACGCTCTCCGCACTGGAGGCCGGTTATGACGTCTTCGTGGTGACGGACGCTTCCGGCACCTTCAACACCGCAGTACGCGATGCCGCCTTGGCACGCATGGCCCATGCCGGCGCCCAACTGGTCAACTGGTTCAGCGTCGGTGGTGAGCTGCACCGCGACTGGCGAAATGATGTCGAAGGGTTCGGCGGTATCCTCGGCGGCCACTTGCCGGCTTACGCCAACCTGATCCAGAGCTACAACCAGAAATGAAGCGAGATCGCTGAAACGCAAAAGGCCGCTCGATGAGCGGCCTTTTGCATTCACGCGGGGATCACACCATCGGATCGCCGACGTGGAGGATCTTCATGGTGTTGGTGCCGCCGGTGCCGTGGTAGCTGTCGCCCTTGGTCAGGATGACCCAGTCGCCCGGCTCGACCACGCCGCGCTTGAGCAGCTCGTCCACCGCCGCCTGGCTGACCTTGTTGGCTGGCAGCGAGGCCGGGTCGAACGGCACGGTGTAGACACCACGGAACAGCGCCACGCGAGCCTGGGCTTCGCGGTGCGGGGTGAAGGCGAAGATCGGGATCGACGAGCGGATGCGCGACATGATCAGCGGGCTGTAGCCACTCTCGGTCAGGCTGATGATGGCCTTGACGCCCGGGAAGTGGTTAGCGGTGTACATGGT